>CAZQJF010000684.1:0-2328 GCA_964593735.1 uncultured Streptomycetaceae bacterium
GCGAGACGGTGGCGGAGCAGCTCGACGAGGCCAAGGCCGGCAAGGCCGCGTTCCGACAGAGAATCGCTGCGAGCGATCTCGCGGCGATCAACGCCGACCCCGAGCTCCTAGGCTTCGCCCTTGCCGGTGGCGAGGCCGCTTTCGGCGACAATTGCGCGCCTTGTCATGGCCGGGGCGCGCAGGGCGCGTTCGGTTACCCCAATCTGCGCGACGATTCGTGGCTCTGGGGCGGAACCATCGATGCCATCCACCAGACCATCCAGCATGGCATTCGGGCCGACGTTCCAGAGACAAGGAGCAGCCAGATGCCGGCCTTCGGTAGGATGGGACTGTTGACGGCGCTCCAGGTCAATGACGTCACAGAATATGTGCTGTTGCTTTCCGGCCGCGCCGATGATCAAGTCGCCGCCGGCCGTGGCGCGAAAATCTTCGCTGACAACTGCTCGCCCTGTCACGGGGCGGAAGGGAAGGGCAACCAAGCGCTCGGCGCGCCAGACCTTACCGATGAGCTTTGGCTCTATGGTGGAGACAAGACGACCATCGCCGAGACGATCATCAGCAGCCGCAACGGCATGATGCCCGCCTGGGTGGGACGCCTCGACCCCGAGACGATCAAGGAGCTTGCCATCTACGTCCATTCGCTCGGCGGCGGTCAGTAGTCGAGGTCACGACATGTGGAAGGCGGAAGCCGGCGAACACAGGAGCAGCGTTCAAAGAAGGGCTACACCATGAGGCCGCAGGTGTGACGGAGGCAGCCCCCGGGATCGAGCGGATCGACGTCAGGGCGGTCAATGCCGAGGCGAACCGCTCGCTCTATGCGGAGCGCGTGAAAATTTACCCCAAGCGCGCGGAGGGCCAGTTTCGGACCATCAAGTGGGTCGTCATGGCGGTGACGCTCGGCATCTACTACGTCGTGCCGTGGCTTCGCTGGGATCGAGGGGCCTATCTCCCGGATCAGGCCGTTCTCATCGATTTTCCGTCGCGGCGCTTCTATTTCTTCTTCATCGAGATCTGGCCGCAGGAATTCTACTACATCACCGGCCTGCTCGTGCTCGCTGCGCTCGCGCTGTTCCTCATCACCGCGATCGCGGGGCGCGTGTGGTGTGGGTACACCTGTCCGCAAACGGTCTGGACCGATCTGATGATCGCGGTCGAGCGTTTCTTCCAAGGCGACCGCAATGCCCGGATGCGTCTCGACAAGGGGCCGTGGACGGCAGAAAAGATTTGGCGGAAAGGTGCCACGCATGCGACTTGGCTCCTGATCGCGATCGCCACGGGCGGCGCCTTCGTCTTCTATTTCGCCGACGCCCCGACGCTGGCCCGGCAGCTTGCGAGTTTTGAAGCGCCGCTGGTCGCCTATGTTTTCCTCGGCACCTTTACCGCCACCACCTATGTGCTGGGCGGCATCGCCCGCGAGCAGGTCTGCACCTATATGTGCCCCTGGCCGCGGATTCAGGGCGCGATGTTCGATCGCGACTCCCTGCTCATCTCTTATCGCGCCTGGCGCGGCGAGCCGCGCGGCCCCCACAAAGCCGGACAGGCCTGGGAAGGTAGAGGCGACTGCATCGATTGCATGCAATGCGTGGCCGTCTGTCCGGCCGGTATCGACATCCGCGACGGGGCGCAGCTCGAATGCATCCAATGCGCGCTCTGCATCGACGCCTGCGACGAGATCATGGACAAGGTCGGCAGGCCGCGTGGGCTGATCGCCTACGACACCTTGCACAGTTTGGCGGCGGCGGGACACGAAACGGTTCCAATCAGGCTGCTGCGCCCGCGCGTGGTGCTTTACGCGAGCGCCATGGGGGTGGTCGGCGCCATCATGCTGACGGCGTTGCTACTGCGGCCCGACCTCGAGGTGAGCGTGCTGCATGATCGAAACCCGATCTATGTTCGTCTCTCCGACGGCGGCGTACGCAATGGCTATACCATCAAGCTGTTGAACAAGCTCTACGAGCCGCATTCCTTCCGCTTGGGCCTGACGGGGCTGCCAGGGGCGACGCTCAGCATTGTCGGGCAGGAGCACCAGAGCGACCCGGTGGTGACCGTTCCGCCCGACGATCTCCAGTCGCTGAGGCTTTACGTCACCCTCGACAAGAAGGCTGTTGCCAAACTTCCCAGCGAGGCGACGGAGTTCTCTCTCGTCGTTACCGATGTGGCCGGCGACGGCAGCGCCGAGCACAAGGCAACCTTCCGGGGGCCCGAACGATGAGCAAAAGAGTCTGGCTCGCCAACGGCATCGAAGGCCGCCATGTGCTGATCGGGCTCATCGCCTTTTTCGGCGTGATGCTTCTCGCCAATGGAATCTTCGTCTATTTCGCGGTGGCG
>CAZQJF010000685.1:0-2322 GCA_964593735.1 uncultured Streptomycetaceae bacterium
GCCAGGCTCACGCCCTCCCCCCGGCGCGGCGTCATGATCAGAGCGCCGCCGAGCTCCGGCAGCAGGAGCTTGCGCTCGCCGCGCCAGCGTCGCGCCCAGCCGCTGCGGGGCTTCGCGAGCGCGGCCACCACGTGAAGACGGCCTTCGAAGCGCCGCAATTCGAATTTGCCGAGATCGATCAGCACTTGCGCGTCGCGCCTGGCATGGAGAACCTGCAATAACGCTTCGTCGAGACGCTCGGCATTGGGCATGGTCAAACGGTGACCGGCGAGGAAGTGGCGCAGCAGATTGCGCGCGCGCGCCGGCGACAGGCGCCGCAGGGCCGTGATATCGAGCGCCCCGTCATTCACGTAACCCTCGCCGTCCGCGGCCGCGACCTCGGCGAGCACATCGCCGGTTTCCGCGAAATGACGGGCGGCGCGCGCAATCGTCGTGCGATAAGCCGGAAATCGCCGCGCGACGATCGGCAGCACTTCACGCCGCAGAAAATTGCGCCGGATACGGTCGTCGGTATTGCTCTCGTCCTCGACCCACGTCAGGCGACGCTCTTTGGCGTAGGCGACAATCTGCTCTCGAGTCACATCCAGCAGCGGACGGAGAATGGCGGGAGATCCTTTGAAGGATGATGGATGAGGGATGAGGGATGAGGAAGAATCCGCCGTACGGCTCTTCGTGACTTTCTCCTCCGCCCTCATCCCTCCGCCCTCATCCCTTCTCACTACAGGCATGGCCGCCAGACCTTTGACGCCGGCGCCGCGCAATAGCTGCAGGAGCACTGTCTCGACCTGGTCGTCCTGGTGGTGCGCAAGCACAATGAACTCGCACGGCTGGCGCTCGAATACCGCATAGCGTGCCACGCGTGCGGCCGCTTCGAGGCTGTCCCCGCGGCGAACCCTGACTTTCGCGCTCGTGATGGGAATCCGGCGCGCGCGGCAGAAGCGCCTGCAAAATGCCGACCAGCGCGCGGCGTTGGGACTCAATTGATGGTTCACGTGCAGCGCGGAGAGCCGGATGCGCAGACCGGCGCTCAGGCGGTGGAGCACATCCAGCAGCACGACCGAGTCGACACCGCCGCTCAAACCCGCGACGAGACGGTCTCCGGGCCCGACCAGCCCGGCGAGTTGCGCGGCTACGCCGGGAACGAGATCGGCCGCGACGGCCTTACCGCGGCTCCGCTTCCTTGAACTTGCCATAACCGATGAGCTTCTCGAAGCGCGCTTCGAGCAGCTCGTCGATAGTCTTGTCCTTGAGCTGCCGCCAGACCTCTTGCAGCGCCTTCCTGAGATTCTGCATGCTCGCCTCGTGGTCGCGGTGAGCGCCACCCAGGGGTTCGCTGACGATGCGGTCTATCAGCCCGAGCGCCTTCAGCCGTGTCGACGTGATGGCAAGCGTTTCGGCGGCTTGCTGGGCGTAGTCCGCGCTTTTCCAGAGGATCGAGGCGCACCCCTCCGGTGAAATAACCGAGTAGGTCGCATACTGGAGCATGAGCGTGACGTCACCGACCGCAAGCCCGAGCGCGCCGCCAGAGCCGCCCTCTCCAATGACGGTGCAGACGACGGGCACTCTCAGCTCCGCCATCGCGTACAGATTCCGCCCGATCGCCTCCGATTGCCCGCGCTCTTCCGCGCCGACGCCCGGATACGCGCCCGGCGTATCCACGAACGCGAAAACGGGAATGCCGAATTTCTCGGCGAGCTTCATCAGCCGCAGCGCCTTGCGAAATCCCTCGGGCCTGGGCATCCCGAAATTGCGGTGCAGCTTCTCCTTGGTGTCGCGCCCCTTCTGGTGTCCGATGACCACGCAGCTCTCGCCGGAGAGACGCGCCAGCCCGCCGACGATCGCCGGGTCGTCCGCGAACGTGCGGTCACCGTGGAGCTCCTCGAACCCGCTGAACAGACCGTTGATGTAGTCCAGCGAATACGGCCGCTGCGGGTGGCGCGCGACCTGCGCGATCTGCCACGCATCGAGCTTGGCGTAGATGTCCTTGGTGAGCGTCTGGCTTTTCTTCTGGAGCCGCGAGATTTCCTCGGAGATATCGAGCGCGGAGTCGTCCTGCACGAAACGCAGCTCCTCGATCTTCGCCTCCAGCTCGGCGACCGGCTGCTCGAAATCGAGAAACGTCGTCTTCATGGCTGCGGCTATGATACCGCAGAAGGATATTAGCCACAGATAAACACAGATGAACACGGATAAAGTCAAAAACAGAATTGAGCCGCAGATAAACGCAGATACGCGCGGATAAGGTCAAAATCAATTCAGCCACGGAAACACACGGAAGGACGCGGAAATTTTCCCTTTCAACGTGTGATTCGCGACTCCAGA
>CAZQJF010000686.1:0-2309 GCA_964593735.1 uncultured Streptomycetaceae bacterium
GGCGGTTTTGCATTTAGCAGCGTGTCGGAACTTCAAGTCCGACAGGCTGCTAGGTTCCATGCCTGATTACGATGTGCTGATAGCCGGCGGCGGGCCGGTAGGCGGTGCCCTGGCGCTGGCCTTGCGCGACAGCGGACTGCGGGTCGGTTTGCTCGAAACACGGCCGGAAGCCGCGGCGGGCGACGACCCGCGCCCGCTCGCGCTCTCGTACGGGACCCGCCTGATACTCGAGCGTCTCGGAATCTGGCAATCGCTCGAGCCGGTGACGCCGATCGCCACAATTCACGTATCGCAGCGCGGTGGCTTTGGACGCGTAGTGCTGTCTGCCGCCGATGCAGGGCTTCCGGCACTGGGCTATGTGCTTGACTACACGCGACTCGCCGCTGTGACTGCGCAGGCGCTCCGGGGCGGCGGGTGCGACTATCTGACCGATACGACGATGACCGGTGTGCGCACTGAAGCACAAGCTGCGGTGATCGAGCTGGAAGCGGGGTCCGGTCTCCTGCAGCGCACGGCCGGATTGCTCGTGATCGCTGATGGGGGCGGCGCGGCGGCCATGGAAGAAATGCGCACCGTTGATTACCGGCAGGTCGCCGTCACTGCCCGCGTAGCGAGTACCGCACCGCACAATCACGTGGCCTATGAGCGCTTCACGCCTCGGGGACCGCTCGCGCTGCTGCCCTTCGGCGAAAAGCTCGCTTTGGTATGGACGACGGCGCCCGAGCGCGCGCAAGAACTGTGCGCGGGACCGGAAGCGGCGTTCCTGGCCCAATTGCAGGAGGCGTTCGGTGACAGGCTCGGGCGTTTTGCCGCGGTGGAAAGGCGGGCCTCGTTTCCGCTCGCGCTCAAGGTCGCGCGCCGGCTCACGGCTCCGCGCGTGGTACGGATCGGCAATGCCGCGCAGACTCTGCACCCGGTCGCCGGCCAGGGGCTGAACCTGGGTGTGCGCGATGCCTGGGAGCTCGCCACGGAAGTGAAGCGCTGGCGGCGCGAGGACATCGGCGCGGCGGGACTGCTTGCGAGCTACCTGGCGCGGCGGCGCCTGGATCGGCGCGGCGGCATCTGGTTCACTGATAACCTGGTGCGACTTTTTTCCGGCGATCTCGCCCCGGCGCGGTTCGCGCGCGGGCTGGGGCTCGCGGCGCTTGGCGCCATGCCGCCCGTCAAGGACTTTGTGCTACGGCGCATGACCTTCGGCGCGCGAGGTTAGAACCTATCTCAACCACGGGCGCGTGATGCGTTGTGGCCAAGGCTTCGATTTCTCGCGCTGCGCGAAAAATTTCGAGTAAGTGCTTACCGCAACTGAATCTTTATGCGCGCGTCCGCCGTTCAACGACGCGCGCGTGTGGGTTCGCCGCAACACGAGAAAAAAACTGGCACGATTTGCTTCTCTTGCGTGCGGCGAGCGATTACAATGACGCCCTTTCCCTAAAAAACCGAGCACGCCTCCACGGCAGAAGCTTCGATGCTCATCGGTTCGTTTCAACTCAGGAACAATCTGGTCGTAGCGCCGATGGCGGGCGTGACCGATCGGCCGTTCCGCCAGTTGTGCAAGACCATGGGCGCCGGCATGGCGGTGTCCGAGATGGTGGCGAGCAACTCGCTGCTGTGGGGCTCGGAGAAAACGCTCCGCCGCGCCAATCACGATGGCGAGGTGGATCCCATTGCGGTGCAGATCGCGGGGGCCGATCCCCGGATGCTCGCGGAAGCGGCACAGTACAACGTCGACCATGGCGCCCAGATCATCGACATCAACATGGGTTGCCCGGCCAAGAAAGTGTGCAACGTAATGGCCGGGTCGGCGCTGCTCAGGGACGAACCACTCGTGAGACGCATACTCGACGCCGTGGTCGGGGCGGTGGATGTGCCGGTCACCCTCAAGATACGCACCGGGTGGGATCGCGGGAACCGCAACGCGCTGCGGGTGGCGAGAATCGCCGAAGACTCCGGCATCCAGGCGCTGGCGATCCACGGCCGGACCCGCGCCTGCGGGTTCTCAGGCGAAGCTGAATACGAGACTATCGCGGCGGTAAAGGCGGAGGCGTCCATACCCGTCATCGCCAACGGCGATATCTCCACGCCCGAGAAAGTGAAGCAAGTCCTTGATTACACCAAGGCGGACGCGGTGATGATCGGCAGGGCCGCCCAGGGCCGGCCGTGGATGTTCCGCGAGATCAGCCACTATCTCGAGACCGGCTCGCACCTGCCTCCGCCCGAAGTGACCGAGATACACCGCGTGCTCGTGGCGCATCTCCATGACCTCTACGAGTTCTACGGCGAATACACCGGCGTACGCGTCGCACGCAAGC
>CAZQJF010000687.1:0-2307 GCA_964593735.1 uncultured Streptomycetaceae bacterium
CCCGCCCATCAGCGCCTGGCGCACCTTGGCGGGATCCGCGCCGGCTTTGGATGCGAACACCAGCGCCTCGCTTACCGCTTCGATGTTGAGCGCGACGATGATCTGGTTGCACACCTTGCACGTCTGCCCGTCACCGTTGCCGCCCACCAGCGTGATGTTCTTCCCCATCAGATCGAACACGGGTTTGACCTTGTCGAAGGTCGCCTGCGTTGCGCCCACCATGATCGTGAGCGCTGCGTTCCGGGCGCCGACTTCTCCCCCCGAAACCGGCGCATCCACGTACTCGCATCCGAGCTCGTTGACTCTTTTCGCGTATCCCTTAGTGTCGATCGGGGAGATCGAGCTCATATCGATGACGATCTTGCCCTTCGCGAGACCTTCGGCGACGCCGCTCGCCCCGAACAGGACTCTTTCGACGTCCGGTGTGTCCGGCACCATGGTAATGATGATGTCGGCCTTCTGCGCAACCTCCTTCGCGCTGGCGCAGGTCTTGCCGCCGGCAGCAGTGAGCTCCTGCGGCACACCGCTGCGGGAGTTCAGATAGAGCGTATGGCCGCCCTTGATGAGATTGGCGGCCATGGGCTTGCCCATGATGCCGAGACCGATGAAGCCGATGTTGCTCATGTATGCTCTCCCGAAAGTGACTGCATAAGTCATCCTCGCGCAGGCGGGGATCCAGTGACGACCTGTCTAGAACTCATTTCATAAATGGCTGCTGTTCGCCCTTCGACTCCGACCGTTCGTCCTGAGCGTACGAGGCACGAGAGAGTCGAAGGATGAACGGTCTACGCTCAGGGCGAACGGGCGTTTATGAAATAGCCTCTAGTCTACGGCCGACTGGCTGCTAGATAAGGCTTGATCCAGCCGAGACCCGCCTCGGTCGTGGTTTTCGGCTTGTATTCGCAGCCGATCCAGCCCTGATAGCCGATACGGTCGATGTGCTGGAAGAGAAAGGCGTAATTGATCTCGCCCGTGCCGGGCTCATTCCTGCCCGGGTTGTCGGCGAGTTGCATGTGCGGGATCAGCTTGAGGTTCGCCTCCATCGTGCGCGCGAGGTCTCCCTCCATGATCTGCATGTGGTAGATGTCGTACTGCACGTAGAGATTGTCGGAGCCGACCGCCGTGATGATGTCGAGCGCCTGTCGCGTATTCGTGAGAAAAAAGCCGGGGATGTCGCGGGTGTTGATCGGCTCCACCAGCAGCTTGATGCCGGCGCTTCCCAGCCTGGGCGCCGCGAACTGCAGGTTGCGGATGAAGGTCTCGCGCGCATGGTTGGGGTCGCGATTCGCTGGTCGGACGCCGGCCAGGCAGTTCACCTGCGTGCAGCCGAGCGCGGTCGCGTACTCGATCGCCCTTTCCACGCCGTCCTGGAACTCCCCGACGCGGTCGGTATGGCAGCCGATGCCGCGCTCGCCCTCGGCCCAGTTGCCGGCCGGCAGGTTGTGCAGCACCTGCGTGAGTTTGTGCTTCTGCAATTCCTCGCGGAGGCGGTTTCTGTCGTAGTCGTAGGGAAAGAGATATTCCACTCCCTTGAATCCCGCCTTGGCGGCGGCGGCAAAGCGATCCATGAAGTCGAGCTCGTTCCAGAGCATCGTGAGATTGGCGCAGAACTTTGGCATGGGCGGGCCCGGTAACACTGGAGGGGAAGCCGCATTATAGACGGCGCATCCGCCGGGGGATCGTCGCTATAATGCGCCTCGACATGGCCGCCGGAGATTCCAGGACCATCGTGGGGGTGCTGCTGGCCGCCGGCAGCGGTACCCGCTTCGGCGGCGACAAGCTGCTCCATCCGCTGGAAGACGGGGTGGCCATCGCGGCGCACGCGGCGCGCAATCTGCTGTCCGCGCTGCCGGACGTGGTCGCCGTGGTGCGCTGGGGCGACTTTCCGCTCTACGATATGCTCGAGCAGGAAGGCTGTCAGGTCACGATGTTTCAGGGCGCGGCGCGCGGGATGGGCGCGAGTCTCGCGCATGGGGTAGCGCAGGCGCGCGGTGCTGGCGGCTGGGTCGTCGCGCTCGCGGACATGCCCCGGATTTCGCCCGACACCATCAGGAAGATCGCGGAGCCTCTGGAACAGGGAGCCTTGATCGCGGCGCCGGTGTACAAGGGGGAACGCGGACATCCCGTCGGCTTTGGCGCTGCGCTGCGCGACGAGTTGCTCGCGCTCGATGGTGACCAGGGCGCGCGGGCCGCGGTGGAGCGCCACCGTGACGCGGTCAGGCTGATCGAGTGCGACGACGCCGGGGTGTTGCTCGACGTGGACCGCAAGGCCGATCTGGCGGCGATCCGCGGTCCCGGGCAGGCGGC
>CAZQJF010000688.1:0-2303 GCA_964593735.1 uncultured Streptomycetaceae bacterium
CGGGTGTCTCCCGGTGCCCGAGGAAAGAGTGGTCAAGAAGTGGCGCCTGCAGCCGGGCAAGATGTTCCTGGTGGACCTCGAGAAAGGCCGCATCGTCGACGACAAGGAGCTGAAGGACAGCCTCGCCGGGGCGAAGCCGTATGCGGAATGGATCGAGCGCATCCGCGTGGCGCTCGACGACGTCGAGAGCGAGAAGCCCCAGCCGCTCAAGTCGCAGGTAGACCTGCTGGATCGCCAGCAGGCGTTCGGCTACACGCAGGAGGACTTGAAGTTCATCATGCAGCCGATGGCGGCCTCGGGCGAGGAACCGGTCGGCTCCATGGGCAACGACTCGCCGATGGCGGTGCTTTCCGGCAAGAACAAGACCCTCTACCACTACTTCAAGCAGCTCTTCGCCCAGGTCACGAACCCCGCGATCGATCCGATCCGCGAGGAGCTGGTCATGTCGCTGGTGTCGTTCATCGGGCCCAAGCCCAACCTTCTCGGCATCGACGAGGTGAACCCGCCCCTGCGGCTCGAGGTGTCGCAGCCGGTGCTCGATTTCTACGAGATGGAGAAGATCCGGCACATCGAGCGCTACACCGGCGGCAAGTTCAGAGCCTGCGAGCTCGACATTACCTACCCCATCGCCTGGGGCAAGGAAGCGGTGGAGGCGCGCCTTGCTTCCCTCGCGGCGCAGGCCGAGGACGCCGTGCGTTCAGGCTATTCGATCGTCGTCATATCCGACCGCCTGATCAGCCCGGAGCGCGTGGCCATACCCGCGCTGCTCGCACTTTCTGCGATTCATCAGCACCTCGTCGGCAGGGGGCTGCGCACGAGCACCGGGCTCGTGGTGGAGACCGGCAGCGCCCGTGAGACGCACCACTTCGCGCTGCTGGGCGGCTACGGCGCGGAGGCCGTGCATCCCTACCTGGCCCTCGAAACGGTGCTCGCCATGCACACCGCGCAGTCGTCCGACGGCCGCGCGGCGGCGTCCAAGGGGGTGAAGAACTACGTCAAGGCGATCGGCAAGGGCCTGAAGAAGGTGATGTCCAAGATGGGCATCTCGACCTACATGTCCTACACCGGATCGCAGATATTCGAGGCCGTGGGCCTGGAGCGGTCGCTCGTCGACAAGTACTTCACCGGCACGGCTTCCAACATCGAGGGCATCGGCCTGTTCGAGGTCGCCGAGGAAGCGATCCGCATCCATCGGGATGCGTTCGACCAAGACGACCCGGTGCTCGCGACCATGCTCGACGCAGGCGGCGAATACGCCTGGCGGGTGCGCGGCGAAGAGCACACCTGGACCCCGGAGGCGATCGCGAAGCTGCAGCACGCCGCGCGGGCTAACTCCTACACGACGTATCGGGAATACGCCACGCTCATCAACGACCAGGTCCGGCGCCACATGACCTTCCGCGGATTGTTCGAGTTCCGCTTCGACCAGGTGAAGCCCGTGCCCATCGATGAGGTGGAGCCCGCCGCGGAGATCGTGAAGCGATTTTCAACCGGGGCGATGTCGCTGGGCTCGATTTCGACGGAGGCGCACACGACGCTCGCCATCGCCATGAACCGTATCGGCGGCAAGTCGAACACCGGCGAGGGGGGCGAGGACCGGCGCCGCTACGCGCCGGTGAAGGCCGGGGAATCGCTGCAATCGCGCCTGGGGAAGAACCGGGTCGAGACCGACATACCGCTGCGCGAAGGCGACTCGCTCAAGTCGAAGATCAAGCAGGTCGCCTCCGGCCGCTTCGGAGTCACCGCGGAATATCTCGCCAGCGCCGAAATGCTGCAGATCAAGATCGCCCAGGGTGCCAAGCCCGGCGAGGGCGGTCAGCTTCCGGGACGCAAGGTTTCCGAGTACATCGCTGAAATCCGCTACTCGACCCCCGGCGTCGAGCTCATTTCGCCGCCGCCCCACCACGACATCTATTCGATCGAGGATCTGGCGCAGCTCATACATGATCTGAAGAACTCGAATCCGGCCGCCGCGGTATCGGTGAAACTGGTGTCCGAGGTCGGAGTCGGGACGGTCGCCGCCGGCGTGTCCAAAGGCAAGTCCGATCACGTCACCATCGCCGGGCATGACGGCGGCACGGGCGCTTCGCCCTGGTCCTCGATCAAGCACGCCGGCACGCCGTGGGAGCTGGGGCTTGCGGAAACGCAGCAGACGCTGGTATTGAACCGCCTGCGCGGGCGCATCGCCGTTCAGGTCGACGGCCAGATCAAGACCGGCCGCGACGTGGTGGTCGGTGCGATCCTCGGCGCGGACGAGTTCGGTTTCGCCACCGCGCCGCTCGTGGTCGAGGGCTGCATCATGA
>CAZQJF010000689.1:0-2298 GCA_964593735.1 uncultured Streptomycetaceae bacterium
GGCCAGACGCTGGTGCCGTCCATCGGGAACACCCACGCGGTGTCCGCGTCCCGCGGGTGCACCACCATCGGAAACCCGATGTCGCCCACCCGCCTGGGCATGCTCTTGCCGATGCGCACCCACGTATCCGACGGCCGGTCGATCCGGTAAATGCCGCAGTGATTCTGCTGGTAAATCCGGTCCGGATTGCCGGGACACATGCGCAGGCAATGCGGGTCGTGGAACGTCGGTTTCGAGGCGTCGAAGCCGAAACCTTCGACCACGTCCATGCCCTTGATCAGCGTGCGCCACGCCGTGCCGCCGTCCAGCGATTCGTGCACGCCGCCGCCGGACATCGCAAGATAAAGGTGCTTGGGGTCGCGCGGATCGATGATGATCGAATGCAGCTTGGGCCCGTCGGGCGTGCCATCCTGCACCGTGCCCATCCACTCACGGTAGGTCGGGTCATCGTTGATCGTGGAAAACGGCGCCCACGTCACGCCGCCGTCTTCGGAGCGGAACAAGCCCTGTGGACTCGTGCCGGCGTACCAGACGCCGGGTTCGTTGGCGTGCGCAGGCGTGAGCCAGAACGTGTGATCGACGCTGCGACCTTTCTCACCTTCCGCCGCCTTGGCGAACGCGGGCGGCCGCGCGGCTTCCTTCCAGTTGCGCCCAAGGTCGGTGGAGCGAAACACGGTGGGGCCGAGATGGCCGGTCTTCGCCGCCGCGAGCAGCGTGCGCCCGTCGCGCGGGTCGAGCACGACCTGACTGATGACGTGGCCGAGAAAATGCGGTCCATCGGCCCGCCAGGTTTTCCGCGCCGCGTCGCCGTGATACAGCCATGCGCCCTTGCGCGTGGCGACCAGCACGACCACGCGGCGCTGCGGCCGCGCGCGGCTGGTGCGGTCCTGCCTTCGAACTGCCGGCTTCCTGATATTGCGCGCCATCGTCCGCTCCTTTTACGAAATGTCTTTTCGCTGCTGCGATCCGGCCCGGGCGACCGTTTCGCGTATCGGCCGGATCGGCCGCACCTCCACGCTGCCCACTCGCGCCGGCGGGATTTTCGAAGCCAGCAGGATGGCTTCGTTCAGGTCCTTCGCCTCGATCATGTAGAACCCGGCAAGCTGCTCCTTGGTCTCGGCGAAGGGCCCGTCGGTGATGGACACCTTGCCGTCCCTCACCCGCACCGTGGTCGCTGTCTGCACGGACTCGAGGGCTTCCGAGGCGACGCAGTGGCCGCTCTTCCGTATTCCCGTGTCGTAGGCCACGCACTCTTCGTCGGGCAGCTCGTCCAGCCTTTTCTCATCGAGGTAAACGAGGCACAAGTATTTCATCGCGTTCTCCTGGTCATGGTCGCGTCTCCTTCCGGTTGGTCGGGTTGGCTCTTGCACCCTGTAGTCGCTCGGCGGGGCCCGAAATCGACACGGCGACAATTTGTCTTAGAGCCCATATCAAAATGACGGATATGGGCCCTGATGTAGGGGAGCATGAGGGGAGTATCCCCTCATTTGTTAGGCACTCTCAAAAACACATTTCAGTTCTTCAACCGATACCCCGTTTTGAAGATCCACGCGACCACGGCCAGGCAGATCAGGAAGAATCCCAGGGTCGCCGCCAGGCTCACCCCCACTTCAACATCGGCGGTCCCATAGAAGCTCCAGCGAAAGCCGCTGATCAGGTAGACCACCGGGTTGAAGAGGCTGAACGTGCGCCAGGCGGGCGGCAGCATGTCGATCGAGTAGAAGGCGCCGCCGAGGAAGGTGAGCGGCGTAATGACCAGCATGGGGACGAATTGCAATTGCTCGAAGCCGTTCGCCCAGATGCCGAGAATGAAGCCGAACAGGCAGAAGGTGGTCGCGGTGAGGATCAGGAACGCAACCATCCACACGGGATGCACGATCTGGACCGGCACGAACGCGTTCGCCGTCGCCAGGATGATGAGGCCGAGGAAGATCGACTTGGTCGCGGCGGCGCCGACGTAGGCGAGGACCAGCTCCAGCGCCGACACCGGCGCGGACAGAACCTCGTAGATGGTGCCCGTGAACCGCGGCAGGTAGATGCCGAACGAGGCGTTGTTGAGGCTCTCGGTGAAGATCGACAGCATGATCAGCCCCGGCACGATGAAGGCGCCGTAAGGCACGGCGTCCACCTCGCCCATGCGCGAGCCGATCGCGGCGCCGAACACCACGAAGTACAGCGACGTGGTGATCACCGGCGTCACCAGGCTCTGCCACAGGGTGCGCCTGAAGCGCGCCAGCTCGAACTTGTAGATGGCGAGGACGCCGTGGCGGTTGAAGGAGGGCATCATACGATGCCTAA
>CAZQJF010000690.1:0-2296 GCA_964593735.1 uncultured Streptomycetaceae bacterium
GTAGAGGTAGACGAAGCCGATTGCGCCCGCTACGACCGAAGCGCCGAGCACGCCCAGCTTCGCTTCGTCTATGAGCGCGGCGTCTTCGAAGGCGAGCGAGGCGATGAGCAGTAACGCGCTGTACACGACGCTCCGCGTCAGCACCACCCCGAGCGAGGCGGCGATGGTCGCCGTCGCGACCACGTAGAAGGCGAGCGCCCCCAGGTCCATCAGCGCGTGATTATCGCCACTGGGACGGGTCGATGGCACCCATCACCGGCACGTCTTGCGGCTCCGGCTTCCCCATCCGTCGCTTAACGCCGCGCCCGATCTTTACTAGCTGATCCTTGTCGTAAACCAGTTGCTGCCGGTCATACGTGGACAGCTCGAAGTGCGGCGACATCTCGTTGGCATCAAAGGGACACACCTCCACGCAGATGCCACAGTAGGAGCACCTTCCCAGATCGATGAAATAGTCCTTGACGATGTTTTTCTTGGTCGTCTTTGTGCCCGTGTATTTCTCGCCGGTCAGGTGGATGCAGTCGTCCGGGCACGAGCGCGCGCAGATGTTGCACGCCACGCAGACAATCTCGTCCACCTTGTCATCCCATAGCAGCGCCGGCGCCCCCATGAAGCGCGGCTCCAGCGGCGGCCGCTCGTATGGATAGAGCCGCGTGATGGGCGGCGTGAGGAAGGACTTGACCGTCTGAAGGAAGCCGCCGATGATCCCGCGCATCACTTCTTCTTTCTAAACAGGACTCGGCACGGAGACCAGGCGGATCCCGGTCTCCGTCGGACGGCGGTTGCCGTAGCTGATCGCGACGAATCCCAGCGTGATCAGCACTAGGCCTAAGCCGGCGGCGAATGGGTAGAAGCCGAACTGCTGGTAGACCGCGGTCAGGATCAAGTTGGCGAACGACGCCGGTAGAAGGAACTTCCACGCCAAATCCATCAGCTGGTCGATCCGAATGCGCGGCAGCGCGAAGCGCGCCCACTGCACCAGGACCATGATTGTCATTGCTTTCCCCATAAAGAAGAAGACCCCGAGCGAGTCACCGACCTGCCGCAGAAGCGTCGAATCGGCGGAAATACCCGGGATCCCCGAGATGCCCGGGATCGGCAGACGCTCGGCGAACGGGAACAACTCCGGCCCGCCCATGAACAGCGCCACTGCCAGACACGCATTCAGGAACACCGCCGCGAACTCCGCCAGGAAGAACAGGCCCCAGCGCATCCCCGAGTATTCGATGAACGGACCGCCCACGATCTCCGACTCCGCGATCGCGATGTCGAATGGCGTGCGGTGCATCTCCGACATCATCGTGATGATGAAGATGAAGAAGCCCACCGGCTGAAGGAACATGAACCAGGTGGAGGCGCGTTGCGTCTCCACCGCCTGCGCCACGGAGAGGCTTTCCGCCAGAATGCCGATCGAGAGCAGCGTGACCACCATCGGCAGCTCGTAGGAGATGAACTGCGCCACCACGCGCGCCGCGCCGAGCAGTGAGTACTTGTTTCCGGAAGACCAGCCCGCCACAACCATCCCGAGTCCTTGAATGCTCGGGATGGCGACGATGTAGATCAGGCTCAGATCGAAGGGACGCACCGTAAGGTTGAAGGGCCCCAACCCACCCCACGGGACCACGATGTACGTCATAAAAACGGGGATGAAGATCAGGTATGGCGCCATCTTGAAGATGCGCTTGTCCGCCGTGATTGGCGTCAGGTCTTCCTTAGTAAGCAGCTTGAGCACGTCCGCCGGGCTCTGGAGCGCACCATGCGGTCCCACGTGCAGCGGGCCGCGCCGTAGCTGGATGTGCCCGCCCACCTTTCGCTCGAGCCAAATCTCGAACATGACGAAGCCCAGGATGAAGTTCAGCAGAATGAACAGGCCAATGAAGTCGGCCAGCGAAAAGCCGCCGATCCCAGGTGCAACCAGGAACGCCGGCATCCAATCCGGCACCGGCAGCAAGGTCGGTAGCCGTACCTGTTCCATCTAGCGGTCCACCTCCCCCAACACGATGTCGATCGAGCCCAGCCCCATCACCGCGTCCGCCACGTACGCGCCGACCGCGAGGTCGTTGAGCGCCATCAAGTTGCTGAAGCAGGGCGAGCGGTACTTGACCCGGTATGGAGCGCTGCCCTTCCCATCCGAGACGATGTAGACGCCAAAATCGCCGCGCGCGTTCTCGACGCGCTGGTACGAGTCGCCCTTCGGCGGGCGGATCGCCTTCGGCGCGTTGCCCATGATCGGCCCCTTCGGCAATTGCTCGAGCGCCTGCTCGATGATCCGGATCGATTGATACATCTCGGAGAG
>CAZQJF010000691.1:0-2287 GCA_964593735.1 uncultured Streptomycetaceae bacterium
GTATCGGATAGATCGCGCCCTGGAAACCGAATTCGCGGATGCGCCGGATGAAGATGTTGGGAAACGTCATGCCGCGCGAAGACGCGCCGATAACCGCGATGGTTTTCGGCTCGAACAGCGGCTTGAACCTTTCTACGACGCTATCGCTCATATGAGCCAGCAATACTTTTCACCACAGAGGCACAGAGAGAAACAGATCTCGTATGTCCTTAACAGTTTGTTGAAATTCTCCGTTCGCGCTGAGCGTAGCGCCGCAGGCGCGGAGTCGAAGCGTGCCAACTACCTGATTGTAAGCCGTTCATATTTCGACTCCGCTTCGCTACGCTCAATACGAACGGTTCTCTTGGCGATTTTCAACAAACTGTTAATCCCGCACTATCAGTCACGCCGTATCAGTCACGCCCCACCCGTCACGCCCCACCCCGTCACGCCTTTGTAAGGATGAACCGGGCGTCGACGGCGACGGCGCCACTCTCGGAGACGATGAGCGGGTTGATGTCCGCTTCCTGTATGTCTGCCGCATGGGTCATGAGCAGACCACCGTCGCCGCCGATCTTGAGGAGCACGTCGATGATGGCGGCGCGCGATACGGGCCGGCGTCCGCGCGCGCCATCGAGGAGCGGCGCGCCTTTCAACTCGGCCAGCATCTCCTGGGCGTCGAGCCGCGTGATCGGACAGATGCGGAACGATACGTCGCCCAGCACTTCCACCAGCACGCCGCCCAGCCCCACCATGACGAGCGGCCCGAACTGCGGGTCACGCACGCCGCCGACCACGATCTCCTGCCCCCGCGGCGCCATCTCCTCGACGAGAAAGCCGTCGATCCGCGAGCCCGCGATCTGCGGCGCAGCCATCATCTCCCGGATCGCCTCGACGATGGCCTCGGCGCTGTTCAGGTCGGTTCTGACGCCGCCCACGTCGCTCTTGTGCAGTATGTCGGGCGACATCACCTTCAGCACCAGCGGCGGCTCGAGGGTCGCGCATACCGAGGCGGCCTCGACCGCATCCTGAACGACGACCGACTTCGGCACGGCGATGCCGAAGGCCGTCAGCAACTTCTTTCCCGCCAGTTCATCGAGCGCCGCGCGTCCCTGCTTCCTCGCTTCCAATATCAAGTTTCGCGCTTCCATGTCGTTATGCAAAGACCCAATCAGCCACGGAAACACACGGAAAACACGGAAATAGATCAAGAGGCGCTATTGGCGGGGACAGGCGCATTTTTGAAGACCTTGAACCGAACCGGCTTGAGTGTTTTACTGTTTCGAATATTCCGTGTGTTTCCGTGTGTTTCCGTGGCTAATTCTTTTTCCCCAACACTTCAGCGATAAGACCCGTGTGCACCCGCCCCGCGCGAAACGGCTCCGAGCGCAGCACCGCGAGCACCGCCGGAATGTTGACCTTCGGGCCTTCTATCGCGAACGCTTCCAGCGCCCCGGCGAGCTTGTCCGCGGCTCCCTCGCGCGTTTCCGCGCGCGCGATTACTTTGGCGATCATCGGATCGTAATGCGGGGTGACCTCGCGCCCCTCCGCATAGCCGGTCTCGACGCGGATCCCGGGGCCCTGCGGCGGACGAAATACCCTGAGCCGCCCCGGCGAGGGAAAAAAGTTCTTCGGATCCTCGGCGTATACCCGCGCCTGTATCGCATGGCCGCTCACCGCTATCGCCGCGGGCAGTATGGCCGCCAGCCTCTCGCCGGCGGCGGAGCGGAGCTGGGCCTGCACCAGGTCCACGCCGGTCACCTCCTCGGTCACGCCGTGCTCGACCTGCAGCCGCGTATTCATTTCCAGAAAGCTGAACTCGCCGTCCGCGCTCATCAGCATTTCCACGGTGCCTATGTTGTCGTAAGCCATTTCCCGCATGATGCCGGCGATCCGGTCCGCCATGGCTGTGACCTCCGGGCGCGCGATACCGGGCGCGGGAGCTTCCTCGATCACCTTCTGGTTGCGCCGCTGGGTGGAGCAATCGCGCTCCCAGAGATGGGCGGCGGCCCCGTGCGCGTCGCCGAGAACCTGGAATTCGACGTGGCGCGGGCGCTCCATCAGCCGCTCCAGGTAGACTTCGGCGGTGCCAAAGCCGCGCGCGGCCATGGAACGCGAACGCTCCACCGCCTCGAACAGCTCCGTCTCGTTCCGCGCCGCCAGCATGCCGATGCCGCCTCCGCCGCCGGCGGGTTTCACCAGCACCGGAAACCCGATTTCCCGCGCGGCGGCGAGTATCGCGTCCGGTCCGGCCGGCAGCACTTCCGAGCCCCTGCCCGTCGGCATCCCGTGGCGCGCGGCCAGCTCC
>CAZQJF010000692.1:0-2266 GCA_964593735.1 uncultured Streptomycetaceae bacterium
ATTGGACGTGAGGAGCATGAACAGCAGAAATCCGACGCTCACCAATCCCATCACGCCCACCACGCGGGCCACCATCTCGTCGGGCAGTCTCCGGCTGAAGACGGTGACGGCGACGGTCCAGACACCCAGCATGAACACCCACAGGAGCAGCGAGCCCTCGTGCGAGCCCCAGGTTGCAGCAATGCGGTAAGGCAGCGGCAACTGCGAGTTGGAATTCGTTGCGACGTTGAGTACCGAAAAATCGTTGTTTGCGAACGACCATCCAAGGCACACGAAAGCGATCGCCACGAACACGAACTGTCCCTGCGCGGCAGGGCGGGCGAGCGCCATCCATTCGGGCACCCCGCGCGCGGCCCCGGCGAGCGGGAGTATGGCCTGCGCGAGCGCGAGCATCAGCGCGAGGATGAGCGAAAAATGACCGATCTCAGGAACCATCAGTGCCGTTCCAGGATGAATGGATTGCCCCTTCCCCCCTTGCGGGGGAAGGCTGGGATGGGGGGACAAGGAAACCCGGGAGAGCCAATGCGTCCGACAGTGCTATGCCCCCCCACCTCAGTCCTCCCCCGCAAGGGGGGAGGAGGGCTGGTTGCGCCTGCAGGCACCTCCCCGGCCAACTCCCCAAGGCCGGCGAGAAGAATCTGCACGATTCAGCCATCATTGTGAGATCACACTCTTTTGCGCCTTCTTCGCCTGCTCGACCGCGTGGGTGGCTTCTGGCGGCATGTAGTTCTCGTCGTGCTTCGCGAGCACCTGGCTCGCCTGGAATATTCCGTCGGTGCCAAGCTGCCCCTGCGCCACGACGCCCTTCCCTTCCCGGAACAGGTCGGGGAGTATGCCTTTGTAGACGACCGGGACGGTCTTTGCGGTATCGGTCACGTTGAAACTGACCGTCAGCCCGTCGTCCTTCCGCTTCAGGCTGCCCGCCTCCACCATGCCACCGATGCGAAACGCGCGCCCGGGGGGCGCTTCATTCGCCAGCACCTGGGACGGGCTGAAGAAGAACACGAGGTTGCTTTGAAACGCATTCAGGATGAGCGCGGCGGCGATGCCCAGCGTCGCCAGGCTGCCGACGATCAGGGCGATTCTCTTGTGCCGGGGTTTCATTATGCTGCTGCGTCAAGCGGCTGCGCGCGTGAGCGCACCAGCCATTACAAAAAGTGGTTAATTATCGCGGATTTACGCCGCTGTGGAAATATGGAATCCGGGCCAGTTGGTTGCTTCTCCGGAGTAATGCTCATAGTATCCGGCAAAGTGGCTGTTCTCGTGTCAGGCCCGGATTCCAGGAGTTACCCAGTGACGGTTATCAAGCAGCAGGACCTGATTCAGAGCATCGCGGATGGATTCCAGTTCATCGCCTCGTACCACCCCGCCGACTTCATCAAGGCGATGGGCGAGGCCTATGAAAAGGAGGAGTCGCCCGCCGCCAGAAACGCGATAGCGCAGATCCTGATGAATTCGCGCATGGCGGCTGAAGGCAACCGCCCGGTATGCCAGGACACGGGCATCGCGGTCGTGTTCCTCAAGATCGGCATGGAGGTGAGCTGGGCAGGCGCCACGATGAGCGTCCAGGACATGGTGAACGAAGGTGTGCGCCGCGCCTACACCGACAAGGACAATCCGCTGCGCGCCTCGATCCTGGCCGATCCGGCGGGCAGCCGCCAGAACACGCGGGACAACACGCCCGCGGTGGTGCACATGGAGGTCGTTCCCGGCGACAAGCTGGAAGTCAGGCTGGCGGCCAAGGGCGGCGGCTCCGAGAACAAGTCGCGTTTTGCGGTCCTCAACCCCAGCGACAGCGTGGTGGAATGGATCCTGGAGCAGGTCCCCACCATGGGTGGTGACTGGTGCCCGCCCGGCATGCTGGGCATCGGCATCGGCGGCACTGCGGAAAAAGCGATGGTGATGGCCAAGGAATCGCTCATGGATCACCTCGACATGCATGAACTGAAGGCGCGCGGGCCCCGTACGCGGGCAGAAGAGCTGCGTATCGAGATCTTCGACAAGGTGAACGCCCTCGGCATCGGCGCGCAAGGCCTGGGCGGCCTCACCACGGTGCTGGACGTAAAGGTGCTCGACTACCCGACCCACGCGACCTCGCTCCCTGTCGCGGTGATACCCAATTGCGCGGCGACCCGCCACGTCGAATTCCGTCTCGATGGCAGCGGCGCCGCCCGTTTCGAGACACCCAGCCTGGACCAGTGGCCGAAGCTGGCGGTGGATCTCGCCAGCGGCGCGCGGCGCGTCGACCTGGAAACCCTTACCAAGG
>CAZQJF010000693.1:0-2264 GCA_964593735.1 uncultured Streptomycetaceae bacterium
TTCGGCCTGGATATGCGGCCCTCCTCTGTCGCTTCGTGGCTGGTCGACAGCGCCAGGTGGGTGCTGCTCGTGGGCAACCTCACCGCGATTGCGATCGGAATCATGCTCGGCTTCTTTCCGGGCGCATTGGCCGCTCTGGAGGCGGGTGGCAGCCGCTGGTATTCGGACCGGCTCCTCGTCAAGGGCGGCGACTCGATGAATTTCTCGCTGGATAACTGGGTCGCGGCGTCTCCCCGGTCCGCCGGCTGGATCATCACCGTCGCCGGTCTGGTCCTGCTGGGCGATTTCGGAATCGTGTTGCTGGGGGTCCGTTAGTCGCACCTGCTGCTGTTGGAACCAGGGTGTCAACGAATAACATATGTCATCCGTTGTTGAGCCTCTGGAAGCACCGGCTGCCATTTCAGCTGAACACGAACTGCCCGTACCCTCATGTTTCCCAACGGGAGGCGCCGCATCGGTCATTTTGGTTCGGCCCTGAGAATATGTAGCGCAACCAAAACGGATTGGAGCACTACCATGCACGGACAATATCGCCACGCTCGTATCTTCGCATTGCTGCTCGGTGTCACCGCGTTGGTCCTGGGCGGTTGGGCCAGCGCCGACCCTCCGGCACGCGTTGCGCGGCTGGGTTATATCACCGGGTCGGTGAGCTTCTCCCCGGCCGGCGACAACGACTGGGTGCTGGCGACGATGAACCGGCCGCTGATGACCGGCGATCGCCTGTGGGTCGGTGACGGCGCGCGGGCGGAACTGCAAGTCGGTTCGGCCGTGATCCGCATCGGCGGGGGCACCAGCGTGACGCTGCTCAATCTCGAGGACCGCGTCGCGCAGGTGCAGTTGTCCCAGGGCACGCTGAACGTTCGCGTGCGGCGCTTCGACCCGAAGGAGGTGGTCGAGATCGCCACGCCGAATCTGGCGTATACGATCCGCCGCGCGGGCGCCTACCGGATCGACGTCGATCCGGAACGAAATACCACCACCGCCGTGGTGCGCAGCGGCCAGGCCGAGGTGTACGGCGACGGCGCGGCGTACGTCGTCAGGGAGCGGCAGGCGTACCGTTTTGCCGGGAACGATCTGCGCCGCTACGAGTACATCAGGCCGCCGCGGGACGACGAGTTCGACCGCTGGTCGTACGAGCGCGAGCGCCGCGGAACGATTTCCGCCCGCTACGTTTCGCGCGATGTGATCGGCTACGAGGACCTGGACGAGAACGGCACCTGGCGCGCGGCCGAGGGCTACGGCAATGTATGGGTCCCGAATCGCGTTGCGGCCGACTGGGCGCCGTACCGCGACGGGCATTGGTCGTGGGTCGAGCCGTGGGGCTGGACCTGGGTGGATGACGCGCCGTGGGGCTTCGCGGTGTCTCACTACGGCCGCTGGGCGAACATCAGGGGGACCTGGGCCTGGGTTCCCGCGCCGGTTCGCGCGCGGGCGGTCTATGCGCCAGCCCTGGTCGCGTTCGTCGGCGGCAGCAATTTCCAGGTGTCGGTTTCCGGTGGCAACGTCGCGGGCGTCGCTTGGTTTCCCCTCGGGCCGCGCGACGTGTACCGGCCGTCGTACCCGGCGAGCCGGCGCTATATCAACGACATCAATACCAGCAATACGACGATCAACGTCACCACCGTCACCAACGTTTACAACATCAAGAACGTGCGCAACGTCACCTACGTCAATCAACAGGTGCCGGGCGCGGTCGTCGCCGTTCCGCGCAATTCGTTCGTGCAATCGCAGCAGGTCAGGAAGGTCTCGGTCCGCCTCTCGAGAGAGGCGAGCGCAAAGGCGCAGGTCACTGCGGGCGCCGCGGTAGCGCCGGTGCAGGAAAGCGTGCGCGGCGGGGCTGCGCGGGGCAAAACGCCGCCGGAGGAATCGCAGAAGCGGCAGGTCGTGGTGAAGGCGCCGCCGCCCGCCGCCCCCGTCCCGTTTGCGGCAAAGCAGGCCGCGCTCGCGAAGGACCCCGGCAAGCCGCTCGATGCAAAAGCGCTGGCGGAAGTGAAGCCCGCCGCGCCGGCCCCGGCGCCGGCCGTCAAGGTCGTCAGTCCCGCTCAGAAGGCCGTCGAGCCACCGAAGAAACCAGCGCAACCTCCTGCCGACCCGAAGGCGCCGGAAACGGCGAAGGGAACGCAGCCGCCGGAAGGACAGAAGGATGGGAAGAAGGGGCAACGGGCCCGGGACGCGGAAAAGGCGCCACAGCCGCCGGAAGCGCAGAAGGGGTCTCGGCCGTCCGACGCTAAGAAAGGACCAGGGGCAAAGGACGCGGACAAGGC
>CAZQJF010000694.1:0-2252 GCA_964593735.1 uncultured Streptomycetaceae bacterium
GCATGCTCGGCGTCGATGAACGCCGCGGTGCCGCCGAGCTTCTGCATCTGGGCGATCACCGAGAGCGTCAACGTGGTCTTGCCGGAGGACTCCGGCCCGTAGATTTCCACCACCCTCCCCCGCGGCAGACCCCCGATCCCCAGCGCGAGGTCGAGGCCGAGCGAGCCCGTCGACACTACCTCGATGTCCTTGGAGATTTCGGATGCGCCCAGCCGCATGATCGAGCCCTTGCCGAACTGCTTCTCAATCTGGGACAGCGCCGCCGCGAGTGCTTTAGTCTTGTTGTCGTCCATTATGGCTTCCTTTTTTGGGCTGGAATGAAGGGATGGCCCCTCGCTACCGCTCTCCCCTCATGCTCCCCTAAGTTAGCGGCTGTTTCGTCAATGATCGAAACAGCCTGATTCAAGTAGGCCCGTATTTTAAACTACCCCTGCCGCCGTCACGTGATAAAACGCGCCGCGAGCTGCCTGCGTTGACGCGCCCGATAAACCTCCACGCAGTGCTGATTACGTTGGTAAAAATATTCCGGACTCCGGCCATATCCGGAGTGACGACAGGTTTTGCATCAACTAAGGAGTCGTCATTCCCGCGCAGGCGGGAACCCAGGCGATTCAGTTCGTTACTGGATCCCCGCCTTCCGCGAGGATGACTTACTCAGACGACAACCTGCTAGAGGCGCTCGATAGCCTGCGCTCGCACTACCAGCTCCTGCTGGGTGAACCGGAGCTCGAGGTCGGCGCGAAACTGCCCCCACCACTTCCGGTCGAGCTGCTCCGCCATGACCTCGTAGACCACGATGTCGTCGCGCGCCGCCTGCCCGCCGTCGTCGCTCCATAACCCTTCGGCCGGCGCGCGCGTATACGCGGTCAGCCCGCCAAACCGCTCGGCAAGCTCGCCGCGGACGCTCGCGTAGTGCGAGGCGGGAAACGGCTTGCCTGCGTTGTCGTAGACCGGCAGGAGGAGCTGGACCAGATACATGGCTAACGCAGGAGGTCCTGTTCGTGGGAAAAGAACCATCTCCGGCGCGGTTCGCCCGGCACCTGCCGGACCCTGGTCACCTCCGAAAGCATTTCAAGGATTCCTGTTCCCGTTTGCTCGAGTTAAAGCATCACCTGCCAGAATTCCACATCGACCCACTGGCCGAACTTGCGGCCGACCTTCGGAAAGCGGCCGACTTTCCGGAATCCGCACTTTTCGTGGAACGCGACGCTGCCGGGATTGGGCAGCGCGATGCAACCGACGACCGCGTGGACCGGTGACATTGCGGATGGCTGTTTTCAACGCGCCCTGGGTCTGCGCACGTTCGGATTGAGCTTGTCGATATCGGCCTGAACCTGATCGCGACTGCGCTCGTAGACGATCTCCCGCCCCATCACCGACCCGGCGTACGCGAGCCCGTTGCGGGTCGGCGTCAACGTGCACTTGACGCTGTGCACGCCTTCGCCGAGCACCACCTCTATGTGCTCGGGCCGCTTGTTGTAAACCACGACCTCCAGGGTCTGCCTGGTTTCGGTGACACGAACGGTAATTTTCTCCGTATTCATTTCCTCGACTCCATTCCTGTTACCGGTCCTCTTTCCGCTTACTGATCGTTACGAAACCGGTCACAGTCCGGTTTCGCTCGACGCCCACCTCGCCTGAGGCCTCCTGAGTGAGGGGGTTGGGGTGAGGGATCGCGCGCGCAACAAGGTTACGTAAAGCTTGATAGCAGCGCGAGCACGCCTTTCAGCGCACGCTCCACCGACAG
Source organism: uncultured Streptomycetaceae bacterium (assembly GCA_964593735.1). Lineage (GTDB taxonomy): Bacteria > Pseudomonadota > Gammaproteobacteria > Burkholderiales > SG8-41 > SG8-41. The sequence goes on from CAZQJF010000694.1 coordinate 1,748, forward strand.
CCGGCGGACCGCTTCCCGGTCACCGGGAAACAGCCGTGTTTCCGCGCGCGGGGCCGCGCCGCTCGCCGCCCAGGCAAGGCACACCGTGCCGACCGGCTTGTCGGGCGTGCCGCCGCCCGGTCCGGCCACACCGCTGACGGCAACGGCGATCTGCGCGTGGCTGTGAACAAGCGCGCCCTGCACCATCTCGAGCACGACTTCTTCGGACACCGCGCCATGCCGTTCGAGCGTGGTATCGCGGACGCCGAGCATTTCGCGCTTCGAAATGTAGGTATAGGTGACGAAGCCGCGCTCGAACCATTCCGAGCTGCCCGGCACCATCGTGACCGCCTCGGCGATCCAGCCACCGGTGCAGGACTCCGCGGTGGCGAGCATCAGCTTGCGGGACTTCAACGCGGCGCCGACCTGCTCGGCCAAAGCATAGAGTTCTTTATCGGGCATGGCCCTCAATTGCCTAGGAGTGTGTCGGACTTTGTCCCGACACACTCCTTACGCAAAACCGCCC
>CAZQJF010000695.1:0-2248 GCA_964593735.1 uncultured Streptomycetaceae bacterium
CTCGAAGTGCCGCTAATCGTCGATACCGGCGTCGGTGAAAACTGGGACCAGGCGCACTAAAACCCTCGCATAGTGCTGAAGGGACGATCGGCGTATCACGCGTCGCCCGTCCCGAAAGACACTATCGACGGAGGATACGGCTAAGCAGAAAACCCGCAACCGCGGCAATCCCGACTGCCTTCAGCGGGTTGGCCGAAACGTAACTGCACGTATCCGCGGCCAGTTTCTTCCGCGTGGCGTTCAACCTGTCTCCTTGCTCGGCCAGCCAGTCCGCCGACGGTGCGGCAGCGCGAGCCACCTCGTCCACCGCTTGGTGAGTCATTGCCGCGACTTTGTCGATGGCGGGCTTGACTTTGCGTGCCGCATCGTCTGCCGTCCGGGCAATCGAATCGACGGCGGCGTGGGCGCTCGATGACGCCTTGTCCAAGGTTGCGTCCGCCCCGCCATTGCCGGGAGGAAAGGGAGTGTTGGTACCTGTCGTAGCTTCCATTGCATTCTCCTGAATGAAGATAGAAAAGTCCTGCGGACCCGAATGAAGACTAGGACCAAAATCCTCTGTTGTATGTGCGCTCCTAAACAGACGCGGGGAAGCGTCAGTTCCAGGCTCGGTGTTTTTTGGACTCATCATGGCCCTTCCCAAACCAGAGTACGCCAACGCTGCACCGCCCTCGAATGCGGCGACCATCCACTCGGCGGCTGCGGTGCCACAGGGAAACTGGTTGAACCAGCAATGGCAGATGATCAAGGCGGCCGTCGAAGCCTGGGTGGATGACTACGCCCCGAGCATGGGCGCCGCCCTTTCCTACTACACGCTCTTTTCGCTCGCTCCGCTGCTCATCATCGTGATCGCGGTGGCGGGCATGGTGTTCGGGCAGGAAGCGGCGCAAGGAGAGATCGTCACGCAGTTGCGCGGAATAATGGGTGAGGAAGGCGCGGTGGCCGTGGAAGGATTGCTCAAAGCCGCGCGCGAACCGGCCAAGAGCGTGGTCGCGACCATTGTCGGCATCGCCATCCTGCTGCTCGGTGCGACCGCGATCTTCGGAGAGCTGCAAAGCGCACTGGACCGTATCTGGCGAGTGCCGGCGCCGAAGGAGGAGTCGGGCATCTGGAATCTGTTACGCACGCGCCTGCTGTCGTTCGGGCTCGTACTCGGCCTGGGCTTCCTGCTGGTGGTTTCGCTCGTCGTGAGCGCCATGCTCGCGGCATTGGGCAAGTGGTGGGGCGGCTGGTTCCAAGACTGGGAGGTATTCCTCGAGATCCTCAACTTCGTGGTCTCGTTCGGCATCTTCACACTTCTTTTCGCGATGATCTACAAAATCATGCCGCGTGCAAACATCCCCTGGCGCGACGTCTGGACCGGCGCCGCGGTGACGGCGTTGCTGTTTACCATTGGCAAAATGCTGATCGGGTTGTATCTGGGTAAAAGCAGCCTGGCATCCGGATTCGGCGCGGCGGGCTCGCTCGTGGTGCTGCTCGCATGGGTCTACTACTCCGCGCAGATCTTCCTGTTCGGCGCGGAATATACCTGGGTGTACGCTAACCGGCATGGATCGCGCGTACACGGGCCTGCGCGCAAAGACATGCCTGACGCCTAGTCGATCTTCGCCCCCGAGCGCCGCACCACCTCGCCCCAGCGCGCCGAATCCCGACGAATCGCGTCCGTGAAATCCTGCGGCGTACCGCCAGCGGGTTCGTCGCCGATCAGATCGAAACGGTCCTTGAACAGGCGCGAGCGGATCGCGTCGTTCACCGCGAGATTCAGTTTCGCAAGCACCGCCGGAGGCAGTCCGGCGGGGCCGATGACGCCGCTCCAGGTTCCCGCCTCGTAGCCTGGCACGCCGGCCTCGGCGACCGTGGGCAGGTCGGGGAATCCCGGCGAGCGGCGGGCGCCGCTCACGGCCAGCGCCTTCACCTTGCCCGAACGCGCATGCGGTGCGATGGAGTTGAGGCTTTCGAAGATGACCTGCACGTGGCCGGCGATGAGGTCGTTGATCGCCATCGCGCCGCCCTTGTACGGCACGTGGACGATGTCGGTGCCCGTCATGTACTTGAACAGCTCGCCCGCGACGTGACCCGGCGAACCGTTGCTGGAGGACGCGTTCACGAGCTTGCCCGGCGACTTCTTTGCGAGTTCGATCAGCTCGCGCACCGATTTCACCGGCAGCGATGGCGAGACGGCGAGCAGCAAGTGGCCCTTGGCGACCAGCGCGATCGGCTGCAGGTCGCGCTCGATGTCGTAGGGCAGCTT
>CAZQJF010000696.1:0-2246 GCA_964593735.1 uncultured Streptomycetaceae bacterium
TGAAGCCCGACTTTTGCGTCACCCGGGGGCCGATGTCGGCATAGGCGCCGCCGTTCCACCACACCTCGCACTCGCGCGCGGTGATCCGCCCGTCCTTTGCGACCCCGCTCTTGATGCGCAGCGTGGTTGCGTGTTTGGTGATGGTATAGAACTGCTCCTCCATCGAAAGCGCGATCTTGACTGGCCGGCCCGCGTGCAATGCCAGTGCGGTAACCAGCGCTTCGAGCTTGACGTAGACCTTCGCGCCGAAGCCGCCGCCGAGATGGGGAACCTTCACCCGCACCCGGCTCTCCGGCCATCCCAGGAGCCGCGCAATCTCGATGCGGACGAACGAGGGCGTCTGCGACGACGTGTGGAGGGTCAGCGTCTGACCCGTCGGCTCGGCGATCGACACGAACGGCTCCAGCGGAACGTGCAGCACCTGCTGCGTGCGGAAGGTGTGCTCGAATACGTGATCGGCCGCAGCAAAGGCGCCACCGGCGTCACCCCGCCGCAGATGAAAGTCGAGCGCGACGTTGGTGTTCCTGCGGCCCTCGAGATGCTTCAGGTCGGGAAACGTCCCCGCCGGCTTGAGGACGTCGTGCACGATAGCCGGCGAAGACATCGCTTCGACCTCGTCGAACACGGCAGGCAGCGCGTCGTATTCCGCGACGATAAGCTGAGCCGCCTCTGCAGCCACGTGGGGATCGGCGGCCAGGACGACGGCAACGGGCTCGCCGGCGTGGCGCACCTTGTCCAGGGCGAGGATGGGCTGATCGTGAAACGCCGGGCCGTAGTACGGGTTCGGGATGATCCTGCGTATGTCCTCGCCGGTAATGACGCTGTGTACGCCTTCGACCGCGCGCGCGGCGCTCGTGTCGATCTTCCGGATGCGCCCGTGCGCGATCGTGCTGCGAAAGATCTTCCCGTGCAGCATCCCCGGCAGCACGAGGTTGTGCACGTACTCCGCGCGGCCGGTTACTTTCGCCCGCCCCTCGAGGCGCGGCACCGACCGGCCTACTTGCCCGCTTGGCTTCGTCGTCATCGCCCCGCAGCCCAAAATGCGTGATCCGTGATCCGTGATCCGTGATCCGTGTCTTGAAAAGCGAATGCGTGCGCAGTGATCCACAACAGGACCCCTGATTGTCGGACACTTTTGGTCATGATTCGCGCTTCACGGATCACGGATCACGATTCACGGATCACGCAGTTCCAGCAAGCGCAGCGCGTATGGCGCGCGCAACGTAGACGCGCACGAGCTCCCGCTTGTAGGCCGCCGACCCGTGCTGGTCGGAAATGACGCCCGCCTCATCCGCCGCGGCGTCTCCTGCGCGGCGCAACACCGCGTCATCCAGCCGTACGCCGCGCAAGGCGCCCTCGGCCGCCGCCAGGCGCACCGGGATATCGGTCGCCGCGCCGATCACGACGCGCGCCTCGCGCACGATGGCGCCCTCATTTTCAGGAACGTCCAGCGCAACCGCCACGCCCAGCGCCGGCCAGTCGTCGGCGGAGCGTGCCGTGCACTTGAGATATGCCGCCCGCCAGGAACCCTGGCGCGGGATGGTCACCCCGGAGATGAGCTCCCCGCGTGCCAGCGTCGTTTCGAGATAACCGGCGTAGAGTTGACCGAGCGGGAGCGTCCGGCCGCCCTGCGCAGCCACGGTGGATACGCTGGCGCCGAGCGCGATCAGGACCGGCGGCAGGTCCATGTGGGGATCGGCGTGGGCGAGGTGTCCGCCGAGGGTCGCGACGTTGCGCACGCGCACATTGGACAATGCGCGCAACGCCCGGACGATGACGGGGGCGTGGCTGCGGACCAAAGGCGAGCGCTCGAGCGCCGACAAGGTGACCATCGCTCCGATCCGCAGCCCGCCATTCTCTCCCGCCTCTATTCCGAAGTGGCAACGCTCGACCGCGCGCAGGCTGACCAGCCGGGCGGGCCGGAACACGCCCGTTTTCATCATCAGCATCACCGCGGTGCCTCCCGCCATCGCGCGCGCTGAATCCGCGCCGGCGTCGAGCAGCGCGGCGGCCTCGCGCAGCGTGCGGGGTTCGGCAAGATCAAAAGGTGCCATCAGGAATTCTTGTGAAGACCCAGCTTGCGGAGCCGCCCCCGCAGCGTGCTCGGGTTCAAGCCGAGTATACGCGCCGCTCCGCGCTCTCCTTCGATGGCCCACTGCGTCTGCTCGAGGACGCTGAGAATATGGTTGCGTTCCACGACCTCCAGGGTCCCGAGCGTGGGCCGCGCCGCCCCGCTGTTCGTCGCC
>CAZQJF010000697.1:0-2242 GCA_964593735.1 uncultured Streptomycetaceae bacterium
CCGGGCCCGCGCGCGCACCGCCTGCAGCAGCGCGGTGCTGGCGGTGACGCCGACGTCCGCCATGAGCAGCGCCGCTTCGAGCTCCTCGTACAGGCTTTCGTCGAGGGCGCGCCCGGGCCGGAACAAGTGGGCGACGTCGGTCCCCAGCAGCTTGCGCGTCTTGTCGAGGCCCTGCTTGAGACGATCCAACCAGCGGCTGCCGCCGTCGTCTGGAGACCGCTTGAGGAAACTAAGCACGCGCTGTGCAGTCTGATCCGGAGTGATTTCAGGGGCGGCGGACCTGAACAGCCGGCCCGTCGAATTGGTTACAATTCTAATCCAAACCTCGCCCGGAGCAGAGAGCGCATGACGGAATGGCTGAAGATCGCGCTCGCGCTCACCGCAGCTGTTCTGGGTGCGCTGCCGGTTCTCGCGGCCCAGAGCACGACGGAGCAGCGTCTCGCCAACGGCATGCAGGTCATCGTGAAGCCCGATCATCGGGCCGCGGTGGTGGTGGTCATGGTGTGGTACCGCGTCGGCAGCATCGACGAGGTGACGGGCGTGTCCGGCGTGGCGCATGCCCTCGAGCACATGATGTTCAAGGGCACGCGCACCGTCGGGTCGGGGGAGTATTCGCGGATCATCGCCGCGGCGGGCGGCCGCGACAACGCTTTCACCAGCAACGACTACACCGGATACTTCGCGGTCCTGCAGAAATCCCACCTCGAGCTCGCCATCCGGCTCGAAGCCGACCGGATGGCCAACCTGATTCTTGCGCCCGATGACTGGGCGCAGGAGATCAAGGTGGTCATGGAAGAGCGCCGTCTGCGGACCGAGGACCGGCCGCGCTCGCTCGTGCACGAGCAGCTGATGGCGGTGGCGCTGTCCGCTCATCCGTACCGCAACCCGGTCGTCGGCTGGATGAGCGACCTGCAGCACATGCGCGTGGAGGATGCCCGCGAGTTCTACCAGCGCTGGTACACGCCCGGCAACGCAATCCTGGTCGTGGTGGGCGACGTGAGCGCGCAGGAAGTGGTTGCGGTGGCGCAGAAGCATTTCGGCGGCATCGCGTCACGCGCCCTCCCGGAGCGCAAGCCGCAGGACGAGCCGCCGCAGCGCGGCATCAAGCGCGTGACGGTGAAGGCGCCGGCGGAACTGCCCTATGTCAGCATGGTGTTTCGCGTCCCGAAGCTGCGCGACGCGGAACAGGATGTCGAGCCGTACGCGCTCGAAATGCTCGCCGCGGTGTTGAGCGGCAACGCAGCGGCGCGCTTGCCGCGCAACCTGGTGCGGGTAGACCGCGTGGCGAGCGCAGCGGGGGCGTCCTACGACGGGCTCGCGCGGGGCCCGGGCTTTTTCTATCTCAGCGCGACGCCGGTCCCTGGAAAATCCGCGGGCGAGGTCGAACAGGGCCTCAGACGCGAGATGGCAAAGATCATCGACGAGGGCGTCGCGCAGGAGGAGCTGGAGCGCGCGAAAGCGCAGGCCATCGCGGCGCACGTCTATCAGCGCGACTCGATGATGTACCAGGCACGCGAGATCGGCGCCCTGGAGATCATCGGCATCTCGCACAGGACGATCGATCTCCAGCTGCAGAAGCTGCGCGAAGTGACGCCGGAACAGGTGCGCGAGGTCGCGCGCAAGTATTACACGGAGGACGCGCTCACCGTCGCTCATCTCGACCCGCAGCCGCTGGACGGAAAGCGTCCGGCGGCTCCGCCCGCCGGCGTTCGCCATGCCCAGTAGCTGCATCTTGCGCTGCGTCCGCTGGCTGGCCGCTGCGGCGCTCGCCGCAGCGGCGTTTGCCGTCCACGCCCAGCTCCCGATCCAGCACTGGCAGACCGCCAGCGGCGCGCGGGTGTACTTCGTGGAGAATCACGATATTCCCATGCTCGACCTGAGCGTCGAGTTTCCCGCCGGGGCGGCCTACGACCAGGCCGCGAAATCCGGCGTCGCCAGCATGAGCAACCGGCTGCTGCAGCTCGGGGCCGACGGCATGACCGAGGACGACATCGCGCGCCGCATGGCCGACGTGGGAGCGCAGTTCGGCGGGCGCTTCAGCACCGACCAGGCGGGATTGGCGCTGCGCACGCTGGTAAGCCCGAAGGAGCGGCGCGAGGCGCTCGATATCTTCGCGCGCGTCCTGAGCCGTCCGGAGTTCCCGCAAGCGGTGCTGGAGCGGGAAAAGGTGCGGCTGATCGGCGCCCTCAAGGAAGCCGATACCAGGCCCGACACCATCGCCGCGCTCAATTTCTACCGGCTG
>CAZQJF010000698.1:0-2240 GCA_964593735.1 uncultured Streptomycetaceae bacterium
CGCTATCTCGAGTCGCTCAACGCCTACGCGCGGCAGTTCGTCGAGCCTTCCGCGCGCCCCGATGTGGACGCGATCTTCGGCATTCCGCCGACCGTCGCAATCGAGCAGCGCACCAGCCGCGGCGGGCGCAAGAGCACGGTGGCGACGCTGACCGAGGTCCACCACTTCATGCGGCTGCTCTACATGAAGTTGGGCACGCAGTACTGCCCGCAGTGCGACGTCGCCATCGAGCCGCAGAGCGTGGAGGCGATCGCGGCGCACATCGTGCGCGACTACCGCGGCTCGCGCGTCGGACTGCTGGCCCCGCTGGTGGTCAACCGCAAGGGCTACTACACCGATCTCGCCAAGTGGGCGCGCGGCAAGGGCCATACGCACTTGCGCGTGGACGGCGGGTTCATTCCGACGGACAAATGGCCGCGCCTGTCGCGCTTCCACGAGCACACCATCGAGTTGCCGGTCGCGGACGTGCGCGCGGCGCCGGAAGACGAATCCGCGCTGCGCGCGGCGCTCCACCGCGCCCTGGACTACGGCAAGGGCGTGGTGCACGTCCTCGCGCCGCTGGAAGCGCTCGAGCGCGCGATGGCGAACCGCGACGCCTCGGTCGCCGGCATGACGGAAACGGTGTTCTCGGTGAAGCGCGCCTGCCCTTCCTGCGGCACGAGCTTTCCCGAGCTCGATCCCCGGCTGTTTTCCTACAACTCCCGCCATGGCTGGTGCACCAGTTGCTACGGCGCCGGCGTGCAGCTTTCCGGTTTCGACGCGGAGCAGACCGGCGAGGAAATCTGGTGGAACGATTGGTACGAAGGCGAGTCGATTCCCTGCGAAGCCTGCGCCGGGAATCGACTGAATCCAACGGCTCTGGCGGTGAGATTCCGGGGGCACTCCATCGGCGCCTTGAGCCGGCGGTCCGTAGCTGAAATTGGGAAATTTTTCAGCGAGATCCGCTTCGAGGGAAGAGAAGCGGAGATCGCTCGGGACATCGTCTCCGAGCTGAAGAGCCGTCTCGCATTCCTGACCGAGGTGGGACTGTCGTACCTCGCGCTCGACCGCGCCGCGCCCACGCTCTCCGGCGGCGAAGCCCAGCGCATCCGGCTCGCGGCGCAGTTGGGCTCGAATCTGCGCGGCGTCTGTTACATCCTCGACGAGCCTACGATCGGCCTGCATCCACGCGACAACCGGGTGCTGCTCGGGACGTTGGAGCGGTTGAAGGCCAAGGGCAACACGCTACTCGTGGTGGAGCACGACGAGGAGACGATACGCCGCGCGGAGCACCTCCTGGACCTGGGGCCCGGCGCGGGCAGCCGCGGCGGCCACGTCGTGGCCGAGGGAAGCGCCGCCGATTTGATGCGGATGCCTGCGTCGATCACGGGGCGCTTCCTGTCGGAGCCCCTCAAGCACCCGTTGCAGCCGCGCCGCGGGATCGTTCGCGGCGCGCCCGCGCTCGCAATCGAAGGCGCAAACCTCCACAACCTGAAAAACCTGAGTTGCCGCATCCCTCTGGGCAGGCTCGCGGTCGTGACCGGCGTGTCGGGCTCGGGCAAGTCAACGCTGGCAAGGGACGTGCTCCACGATAATCTCCGGCGCCTGGTCGCCGCGCGCGGCTACCCACCGCGCCGGAAGGCGGAAGCCGAAAGGCGAAAGGCGGAAGGAAAAGCACCCAAACGCGTAGCTTCTTCATCCTTCATCCTTCATCCTTCATCCTTTGGCTTTGCAGGCTGCCGCGGAATCCGTGGCAGCGAAGCCATCGGCCGCGTGCTGGAAGTGGACCAGACCCCCATCGGCAAGACGCCGCGTTCCTGCCCCGCGACCTACGTCGGTTTCTGGGACCAGGTGCGCCGGTTGTACGCGGAAGTGCCCGAAGCGCGCATGCGCGGCTACACGGCGAGCCGGTTCTCGTTCAACACCAGCGGCGGGCGCTGCGACGCCTGCGAGGGCCAGGGCCTGAGGAAGATCGAGATGAGCTTCCTGCCTGACGTCAAAGTGGCGTGCGACGTGTGCCGCGGCGCGCGCTTCAACCCGGAAACGCTCGCCGTGCGCTTCAAGGGAAAGTCCATAGGCGAAGTCCTGTTGATGAGCGTCGAGGAGGCCGTCGAGTTCTTCTCGGCGCATCCGTCGATATACCACTGCCTGCGGCTGTTGCAGGACGTGGGGCTGGGCTACCTCACGCTCGGACAGCAGAGCCCGACGCTGTCCGGCGGGGAAGCCCAGCGCATCAAGCTGGTCACGGAGCTCTCGAAGGT
>CAZQJF010000699.1:0-2233 GCA_964593735.1 uncultured Streptomycetaceae bacterium
GAAGCGGCAGGTGAATCCCAAAACCTGGAACCTGGAACCTGGAACCTGGAACCTGCAACCGGGAACCTGAAACCTGGAACATGGAACCTGGAACGGGGAACGCCCGCCGGCCTGTCCGGTGGACGCCGGGCCCGATGAGCTTGATCAAGGCACTGGCAACGGTCAGCGGCATGACGCTGCTGTCGCGTATCCTCGGGTTTATCCGCGATCTCGTGATAGCGCGGGTATTCGGCGCGGGTCTGTTCACCGACGCGTTCTTTGTCGCTTTCAAGATTCCGAATTTATTGCGCCGGCTGTTTGCCGAGGGCGCTTTTTCGCAAGCCTTCGTCCCGATCCTGGCGGAATACAAGAACCGCCGGGGCGAACGGGAAACCCGGCTGTTGGTGGACCATGTGGCAGGCGCCCTGGCCGCCGCGCTCTTCCTCGTGACGGCGGCCGGCGTGCTTGCCGCCCCGCTGATCATTTACATCAGCGCGCCCGGTTTCGCGGCGACGCCCGACAAGTTCGAGCTGACCGTCAGTCTGCTGCGCATCACCTTTCCGTACATATTGTTCATTTCGCTGACCGCATTCGCCGGATCCGTGCTCAATACCTACAGCCGGTTCTGGGTCCCGGCTTTTACCCCGGTACTGCTCAACGTTGCGTTCATCGGCTTCGCCTCCTGGCTTGCGCCGTACTTCAATCCTCCGGTGAACGCCCTGGCCTGGGCGGTTCTCGCGGGCGGCATCGCGCAGCTGGCCTTCCAGGCGCCGTTTCTTGCCCGGCTGGGGATGCTGCCGCGCTTCAGGCTCGATCTCAGGAACTCGGGAGTCTGGCGGGTGATGCGGCAAATGGGGCCCGCCGTGTTCGGCGTGTCGATCGGACAGGTAAGCCTGCTCATAAGCATGATCTTTGCCTCGTTCCTCGTCACCGGCAGCGTGTCCTGGCTCTACTACGCGGACCGCCTCATGGAATTTCCGCTCGGCCTGCTGGGAGCGGCGCTCGGAACCATACTGCTGCCCAGCCTCTCGAAGCATCATGCCTCGAGCGCGACGGACGAGTACTCCCGATTGCTCGACTGGGGGCTGCGGGTGACGCTGCTGCTGGCCGCTCCCGCGGCCGCCGCGCTCGCGCTGCTTGCGGTGCCCCTCGTGACCACGCTGTTTCACTATGGGGCGTTCACCGCATCCGACGTCATGGCGACGCGCCAGGCAGTGGTAGCTTACAGCGTAGGACTCATAGGATTGGTCATGGTCAAGGTGCTGGCACCGGGTTTTTACGCGGTTCAGGACATCAGGACGCCGGTCAGGATGGCGATCGTCGCGCTCGTCGCGACCCAGGTAATGAACTTCATCTTCATCCGGCCGTTTCAGCACGCGGGCCTCGCTCTGGCCATCGGCCTGGGGGCGTGCATCAATGCCGCGCTGCTCTATCGCGGTTTGCGCAGCCGCGGAATCTACCAGCCGCAGCCGGGCTGGCCTGTCTTCGTTCTCAAGCTCTCCGTTGCGGTATACGCGATGTCGGCGCTACTGTGGGTCGTGTCCGGCAGCGACGCCGGCTGGCTCGTCGCGGGCGCCGCGGCGCGGGCTTTGCAGCTGACCGGCATCGTCATGCTGGGCGCGGCGACCTACTTCGGCGCCTTATGGCTGCTGGGATTTCGGCTGGCGGATTTCTCCAGACGGGCATGACCTGCATCTCATGATCTCGGGGATTCGACGCCTGCCGGTACTCTGCCTGTTCGGTTTGACGCTGACGGCGCATGCTGCCGGCAGTGTCAAAATGTGGGACGGCGGCGCCACGCCTCCGCTCGCGCTCAAGGATACTTCCGGCGGCAGCCACCGGCTCGAGGACTATCGCGGCAAGGTCGTGCTGGTGAATTTCTGGGCGACGTGGTGCGCGCCATGCCGCGAGGAGATGCCCTCCATCGGCCGACTGAAGAAAAAACTCGCGAATCGTCCGTTCGTCGTGCTTGCGGTCAACGTGGACGAGCCGGAATCGCGGATTCGCAAATTTCTGGAACAGACACCGCTCGATTTCCCGACGCTGCTCGATCCGGGAGGGCTCGCGACGAAAGCGTGGAAGGTGCGCATTCTGCCCGCGAGTTTTCTCATCATGCCGAGCGGCCGAGTGCGCTACGTCGTCACCGGCGAGCTCGACTGGGCGCACGAGCAGGTCGTCCGCGTCGTTTCGGAACTGTTGCCCTAGGAGGGTGTCGGACTTTGTCCCGACACACTCCTTTAGCAGCGTGTCGGAA
>CAZQJF010000700.1:0-2218 GCA_964593735.1 uncultured Streptomycetaceae bacterium
GACCGCAGCGGCCGCCGCCACGCACGTCCCGCTGCTGTTCATCGAGACGCCGCTGCAGCTCGTGCTGGCCCGCGCGGTCTTCGGCTTGAGCGCCGCGGCGATGCAGCCGGCGATCTTCCGGCTGATCAAGGAGTATGCGCCAGCGGGCATGGACGCCCGCGCCATCTCCTACGCCACCTCGTTCCACTTCATCGCAATGGGCCTGGCGCCCTTCTGCGCGGGCCTGATCGGTCCGACGCTGGGACTGCGCGCCTATTTTGCGTTCACGATCACGCTGACCCTGCTGGGCCTCGCGCTGTGGCTGCGGAGCGGACGGCGTTGAGCTGACCACCCCGGCGGTCTATCGCGCGCCACCCCTCCTTGTTGAAGGAGGGGAGTGATAAAGTCTGAGACGCTTCACTGGGGACGCCGTAACTGGAACGATTTATCTGAGGCGCTTTTTATGCGACAGCTAAGCACCAACCTCTTCGTCGAAACCGGCATCCGCGGCTGCAATCACGGCTTCGTGACCACCTCCGACGGCATCGTGATGATCGACAGCCCGCACAAGCCGAGCGATGCGCTGAAGCTGAAGGCGGAGCTTGCCCGGCATGGCGGCCGGCTGCGCTACATCATCAACACCGAGCCGCACGGCGATCACTGGACGGGGAATGCGTTCTTCGACGCGCCGGTGATCGCGCACGAGGGCGTGCGCACCCGGATCCTGGAAACGAACATGGCGGAGCACGTCGCCCGCGTCGCCAGCTTCGGGCCGGAGGAGCCGAAGCTCCTCGAAGGCTACCGCCCCAACGCGCCGGTCATCACCTTCAAGGACGGCATGACGCTGCACGTGGGCAACCACACCTTCGAGATGATCCACATGCCCGGGCACACGGCTTTCCAGGCCGCGATCTGCATCAAGGAGGAAGGCGCCGTGTTCACCAGCGACAATATCTTCCACAAGTGCCACACCTGGCTGCAGGAAGCCAATCCCGACCTGTGGCTGGTGGCGCTGGAATCGCTGCGCAACCTGAAAGAGGAGACCTTCGTGCCCGGCCACGGCCCGGTCTGCGGCAAGGACTACCTCGACGAGCAGGGTTCGTTCATCCGGGAATGGAAGGCCTACGTCTGGAAGGCCATCGAGCAGGGAATGACGAAAGACGAAGCCATCGAGCGGCTCACGGCCCTGACGGACCGCTATCCGATGGACGTGGGGCAGGACGGGATGGCGCCGCTGGTCATGAAGCGCAACGTCGCGAATCTATACGACTTTCTGACGGACGCCGGGCCGGGTGCGCGTTAAGCCCGGCGTGTAAGGCCTGATCCCGCCGGTTCCCTGCACGGGGGACCGTAGTTTCTCAATTCAGCCGTTGTTTCTGCCGCAAGGACGTTGCATTCATGCAACATCCGTGCGCGTTTCTACTGGGGAAACCCTCCATCGATTGACATCCATTCCCGTACTATCTAGAGTTTACTATAATAAATTGTTATAACTTAATGAATATACTCAGCAAGAGATAGAAGGAGATGACATGAAATCAGTAAGGTCAGAATCATTGGGGCTGCTGGCCCTCGTTTTAATCGCCAGCCCGCTCACGGCTGCAGCCCAGTCAGGCTTTTACGTCGGGGGCAACGTGGGCGTAACGAACGGGGAGGTATTCGACGAGAGGCGCATGGCCTCCCGGTTCGGGGGACCGGCCTTTGCCGCGTCCTCCTCGTACAGCAGTGACGACGAGGATCTTGGCTTCAAGCTGTATGGCGGGTACCGCTTCCACCGGAATTTCGCCCTGGAAGCCGGCCATTTCAACCTGGGCGAGTACCATTTCAGGGCCTTCACACCGGGCGTGGGATCGCTGGGCGGCAACCTCAGGGCCAGAGGCGTGAATCTCGACGCAGTCGGCATTCTTCCGATCAACGACAGGTTTTCCGCGTTCGGCCGGGTCGGGGTGACGCATGCTACGGTGAAAGACTCCTACAGTGGATTCGGCGTGGTTATACCCGTCCCCCGGACGGAGGAGCGGGATACAAACTACAAGCTCGGCGTAGGCCTGCAGTACGATTTCAGCCCGTCTTTCGGTGTGCGCGGCGAGGTGGAACGCTACCGGATCAGCGACGCCCGCGGCGGCAAAGGCGACATCGATTTCTTCTCGGTCGGCCTGGTCTACCGGTTCGGCGCGAGAGCAGCGCCTCCGCCGGTCCAGCGCGCACCCGAACCCGCTCCCCGGCCTGCTCCCCCGCC
>CAZQJF010000701.1:0-2210 GCA_964593735.1 uncultured Streptomycetaceae bacterium
CGTCGCTCGGGGACGTGATCCACAATCTGCCGGTGGCGAGCGACATCCGCGCGGCAATTCCCGAGAACAGCATCGACTGGGTGGTGGAGGAATCGTTTGCGGCCGTCCCGCGGCTGCATGCCGCCGTGGGGCGCGTGCTGCCGGTCGCAATCCGGCGCTGGCGGCGCAACCTGCTCGGAAGCGCGACGCGCGCCGAGATCGTCCGGTTCCGGGACCAGTTGCGGGCGCGCAGTTACGACGCCGTCATCGACACGCAGGGCCTGCTGAAAAGCGCGATCATCGCGTGCTCGGCGCGGGGCCCGCGTTATGGCCTCGACTGGAAGAGCTCGCGCGAGCCGCTCGCGATGTTCTACGACCGGACGTTTGCCGTGCCCAGGACTTTGCATGCGGTGGAACGCAACCGCGCGCTCGCCGGCCGCGCGCTCGGGTACGTCGTGCCCGACGGGGTCGATTACGGCGTACGGGCCCCGGCGAGCCAGTTCGCGTGGCTGCCGCGCCGCCCGTACGTCGTGCTGCTGCACGCGACCAGCCAGGAACGCAAGCTGTGGCCCGAACGCAGCTGGGTCGAAGCGGGGGGCGCGCTGGCGGCGGGGGGTCGGTGCTGCGTATTGCCGTGGCACGGCCCGGAAGAGCGCGGGCGCAGCGAGCGCCTTGCGCGGCAGATACCCGGCGCGATCGTCCCGCCCGAACTCGCGCTCGCCGACGCGGCGGGATTGATTGCAGGAGCGGCGGCGGTGGCGGGGGTCGATACCGGCCTCACGCACCTTGCCGCCGCGTTCGGGATTCCGACGGCCGGAATCTACTGCGCCACCGATCCCGCGGCGACGGGACTCTATGGCAGCGCGCGCGCCGCCAACGTCGGGGCCAACGGCGCGCCGCCTTCGGTGCAAGAAGTCCTTAAGGCGCTCGACCGCCTCGAGCGGGAATCGTGACTAGAACCCATCTCAAAAACGGAAAACCGACAGGATGAACAGGATTTACAGGATAGCCCCGCAAAGCCCACAGACGGTTTCATCCTGTACATCCCGTCAATCCTGTCTGTCCTGGACTTGTGTTCGTTCTCGGCCGGTTTCTTGAGATAGCTCCTAGTGAATTCACCATTCACGAATTACCATTCACCAGATGCGCTTCGTCTACACGCTCCTGCTCCACCTGCTCGTCCCCTGGGTGCTCCTGCGGCTTGTCTGGCGCGCGCGGCGCGAGCCCGGCTACCTGCGACACGTCGCGGAGCGCTTTGGGCAGTACACGCAGACGGCCGGCAAGCCGCTCATCTGGATCCATGCAGTATCGGTCGGTGAAACGAGGGCGGCGCAGCCGTTGATCGAGGCGCTGCTCGGCAGGTATCCGCGGCACCACGTACTGCTCACCCACATGACGCCGACCGGCCTTGAAACGGGCCAGGCGCTCTTTGGCCGGAACGTTACGCGGTGCTACCTCGCGTACGATCTTCCGGTCGCGGTGGCCGGCTTTCTCGACCATTTCGAACCGCGCGTCGGCATCCTGATGGAAACGGAGATCTGGCCCAATCTTATCCGCCAGTGCGGCAAGCGCGGCATCCCTCTCTACCTGGTCAATGCGCGGCTATCGGAAAAATCGGCGGCGGGGTACCGGAGGTTTGCAAAACTCGTGCGCCCGAGCCTCGAGGGGATTGCCGGCATCGCGGCGCAAAGCGCGGACGATGCGCGGAGATTCACGGCGCTCGGCGCGCCGCGCGTGAACGTGACCGGGAATCTCAAGTTCGAGGTCACGCCGCCCGCCGGGCAGCTCGAGTTGGGGCGGACGTGGCGGGGCCTGTACGGCGAAGACCGCCCCGTGCTGCTCGCCGCGAGCACGCGCGACGGCGAGGAAGAGCTGTTGCTCGATCAACTCGATGGAATCGCCGTTGCCGGGCTGCTCACGGTACTCGTGCCGCGCCATCCCCAGCGCTTTGCAAAAGTCGCGGAGCTGTTGCAGCGGCGCGGAGTCAAGTTCCAGACCCGCGGCGAGAATGCCGCCATCCGGCCCGACACCCGCGTCGTGCTCGGCGACAGCCTCGGGGAGATGCACGCCTACTACAGCGCTTGTGATGTCGCATTCGTCGGCGGCAGCCTGCTGCCCTACGGCGGACACAACCTGATTGAAGCGTGCGCGGCGGGCAAACCGGTTCTGATCGGCCCGTCCGCATACAACTTCGCGGACGCGGTGGAGGCGGCGGTGCGGGCCGGCGCCGC
>CAZQJF010000702.1:0-2204 GCA_964593735.1 uncultured Streptomycetaceae bacterium
GTATGCTCGCGATCCAATCGGCGTCGATCTAGACCGAAGTTCCCCCCTCGCTGACTGCATCTGATCGTGTATCTCCTCACAGGGTAACGGGTTGGCCTTTTTTCATTGTTTTTTCTGTACCCATGTAATATGTGTCGCGTGACCTTTCTATTAGCCTTTGTTTGTACTATCATGAACCCATGTACGTTGAGCGAGTCCCCAATCGCAACTCCCCGCCCGCCGTGCTGCTCCGCGAGTCCGTCCGCGACGGCTCCAAAATCCTCAAACGCACCATCGCCAATCTGTCTGACTGGCCCCAGCCTCAGGTCGACTCCCTCCGCCGCCTCCTCAAGGGCGAGACTCTCGTTTCTCCCGCGGACGTCCTCCTCATCTCTCGCTCTCTTCCTCATGGTCATGTGGCCGCCGTACTCGGTACCCTTCGCTCCCTCGGCATTGAGACTCTCCTGGCTCGCACAGCCTCGCGCCACCGCGACCTGGTTTGCGCCATGATCGTGGCCCGCATTCTCCAACCCGGTTCCAAATTGGCTTTGGCTCGCGGCCTCGACCTCGAGACCGCCTCCAGCAGTTTGGGTGACGTGCTCGATCTCAGCCGCGCCGACGAGGACGACTTGTATGAAGCCATGGATTGGCTGCTCCAGCGGCAATCCACCATCGAATCCCAGCTCGCAAGCAAGCACCTCGCCAACGGTTCGTTGGTCCTCTACGATCTGACTTCCACCTACTTCGAGGGCCGGCAGTGCCCGCTGGCCAAGTTCGGACACTCGCGCGATGAACGGTCCGGCAATCCTCAAATCGTCTACGGCTTACTCACCGATGCCGAAGGCTGTCCGGTCGCCGTCCACGTGTTTGCCGGCAACACTGCCGATCCCAATACGGTGAAAGATCAGGTCGACAGGCTCCGCCAGCGATTCGGCCTCGAGCGCGTGATCCTGGTGGGGGACCGCGGTACGCTGACCAGTGCGCGCTTGCGAGAAGATTTGCAGACCCAGCCAGGCATCGAATGGATCACCGCGCTACGCGCCGCGCAAGTTCAATCGCTGGCCCGCGACGGCGTTTTGCAGATGTCGCTGTTCGATCAGCGAGACTTGGCCGAAATTACCCACGAGGACTTCCCAGGCGAGCGCCTGATCGCCTGCCGCAATCCACTATTGGCCGGCGAACGAGCGCGCAAACGAACGGAACTGCTTGCCGCCACCGAGAAAGAACTGATCAAAATTCAGCAGGCGACCCAGCGCCCCAAACGCCCGTTCCGAGGCAGGGACCGCATGGCTCTGCGCGTGGGCAAGGTGCTGGGGCGATATAAAATGGCCAAGCATTTTTCCTGTCAGTTCGAGGAGAATCAATTCCGCTTCGAACGTGTCCAGACCAGCATCGACCGCGAGTCGGAGTTGGACGGCGTGTACGTGATTCGCACGAATGTGCCCGCCGCCCGGGCCAGCAGTGAAGAGGCCGTTCGTTACTACAAGGAACTATCGAATGTCGAGCGCGCTTTCCGCAGTTTGAAAAGTGTGGATCTGAAAGTACGCCCGATCTACCATCGCACTGAGAATCGCGTGCGGGCACACGTGTTTCTGTGCATGCTGGCCTACTACGTCGAATGGCACATGCGACGCTGCTGGGCGCCAATGTTATTTGACGATTCCGATCCGGCCGCCGGGGAAGCCTTGCGATCCTCGGTGGTCGCTCCGGCGCAACGTTCCCCACAAGCTAAAGCGAAAGCCCGCACCAAACGCACTGCCGAGGGCACTCCCGTGCATAGCTTCCACACTCTGCTCGAAGATCTGCGCACTCTCGCGCTGAATACGGTCACCATGGGCGCAACCAGCTTTACGATGACTACTACCCCGACTCCCCTGCAGCAGCAGGCTCTCGATCTGCTCAGAATTTCCAGCCTCCCATCGTAGTCCTGTCCGGATCACGAACGCTCATCCCGCTCAGTCAGCAGAACTGTACCCAGTAGAAGCACTCCTTCCAAGTACCGCAAATTTCTTAAGTTGCTTTGAGTTGCCGGCGTTTCCCTGCCCAATCAAAGGGGGAACTTCGGTTTAGAGGTAGGATCGGAGAGGTCCAGTGCCTACTCATCTTGTGAAGGTTAAGGATACCGACCACAATGCTCAAGAGCGGTTTGTGTTTATCGAGTACGACGTCACTGATAGCTCGCCCTTGAAGTGGACGAGCGATGCCATGAGTGAGGACGAAGCACG
>CAZQJF010000703.1:0-2197 GCA_964593735.1 uncultured Streptomycetaceae bacterium
CCATCGAAGTTCTTTCCGCCTGAAGGCGGGGCTACAAACTCAAGTTGGCGCAGTTTTAATCACATGGCGCCAGCCCAAGCCCGGGGAGACGGGAAGGCGCTCAACGAGAGAGCAGGAAACCAAGAACCAAAGCATGAAGACAATAACAGTAACCATGAGTGACGGAAAGTCTCCACCGAGACCCGGCGGGAAAAAAAGCCCGCCCGGCAAAGCCTGACCAGCAGCCGGAAGCCAGCCTTGGCTGATGTGCCGCGAGGCCATCTGCAAGCGTAGGCGTGCCAGCGATCAAGCCGTGTGATGGAGCCTCGAAAGGAAAATGACTGGGGGAGTCCTCGTGGTTGTGATAGCGGGGACCGCACCGAAGCGCCGCGATGGTCTGGCGTGGAGGTCCGCCCGGGGTCGGAGAGCACGGCAGAGTCGTACTGGGGTCTCCCGGGAAGCTGGGAGAGCCTCTTGTCTGCTCGGCCCAAACGGCCGGATTGGATCATCCCGGCTCACCAAGATCCCAGAGGCGCGGCGCGCTCGCGGCCGTGCTTCATCCCAGAAAACAGCGAGTCAGCCGGGCTAGCGCACGCCGAGTATATACGCGAAGGCGTCGCGAGGGACAGAGGCAGTCTTAGTCGCTTCGTAGTAGCGTTGGAACGCGGGGTAACCGACCCGAGGGAGCCCGTCAGTAGCGAAGGAGGCGATCGGATGGTGGGAGCGTCGTGGGCAACGCACGTGGGACTCTGAGCCCATGGAAAGTGTGTCCACCCGAACACGACGCCTAGAGTTGGCGGCCCAGCGGCACCGGCACGAGCCGTTGACGGCGCTGGCCCATCACCTGGACCTGAACTGGCTGCACGAGGCCTACCGGCGCGTCCGCAAGGACGCCGCGCCGGGCGTGGACGGGCAGACGGTCGAGCAGTATGGCGAGCACCTGACGGAGAACTTGCGGGACCTGATCACGCGGGCCAAAAGCGGCGCCTATCGGGCACCGCCGGTCAAGCGCGTCTACATCCCGAAGAACGCGAAGGAAGACCGGCCGATCGGGCTGCCGACGGTGGAGGACAAAATCCTCCAGCGCGCGGTGGCGATGATCCTCGAGCCGATCTACGAGCAGGAGTTTCTCCCGTTCTCCTTCGGCTTCCGCCCGGGCCGCTCGCCGCACCAAGCGCTCGATTATCTGCGCACGCAATGCTTCGCGCAAAAAGTGGCATGGCTCCTCGAGGTGGACCTGCGCAAGTTCTTCGACACGGTCGATCATGCGCAGATGCGCGAGCTGCTGGGTCGTCGGG
The DNA here is from genome assembly GCA_964593735.1 of uncultured Streptomycetaceae bacterium. Classification (GTDB taxonomy): domain Bacteria; phylum Pseudomonadota; class Gammaproteobacteria; order Burkholderiales; family SG8-41; genus SG8-41. The sequence goes on from CAZQJF010000703.1 coordinate 1,278, forward strand.
TGCAGGACGGAGTGATCTGCCGGCTGGTGGCCAGAGCGTTTTGCCGGAGGCAAAAGCGCTGCAGTGGCTGCACGCCGGCGTCTGGGAAAAGGGGACGGTGAGTTATCCGGCAGCGGGCACGCCGCAGGGCGGCGTGATCTCACCGTTGTTGAGCAACAGCTACCTGCATGAGGTTTTGGATACGTGGTTCGTCCGCGACGTCCAGCCCGCGTGCGGTGGGCGCACCTTCATGGTTCGATTCGCCGATGACTTCGTCATGGGCTTCGAGTGCGAGGAAGATGCGCACAAGGTCCAGCGCGTGATCGCCCAACGTTTTGCGCGCTTCGGCCTGCAGATCAACGCGGAGAAAACGCGGCTCGTGCGCTTCAAGCGCCCGCCGCGTGACGGCGACGATCCGGACGGGGAGGCGGGGACGTTCGACTTCCTTGGCTTCTCCGTCTACTGGGGCCGGTCGCGCCGTGGGTACAATGTGGTGCTGCTGAAAACGGCGCGCTCGCGTTTCACGCGGGCGTTGCGCGCTCTCAAGGAATGGGGGTGGACCAACCGCCACCTGCCCTTGAAAGAGCAGCAACGAGTGCTCAACGAAAAGTTACGCGGCCATGACGCCTACTACGGCGTCACGGGCAACCATCGGATGCTGCATCAACTGCGCTGGGAAGTGCAGAAGGTGTGGAAGCGATGGTTGGCGCGGCGCAACCGCGGCGGGGGCCACAACTGGGCAGAGTTCCAGGCCTTGCTGCGGACGTTCCCCTTGACGCCTGCGCGCGTCGTTCACTCCCGACTGTAACGAAGCCACCATCTGAGGAACCGGATGCGTCAATCGCGCTCGTCCGGTTCTGTGGGGGGCGTCGGCTGGCCACGGGGCCAGCCGGCCCTATCCCGGACCCGCCCGCTGTCGTTTCTTGCCGCCTTCGACTTCG
>CAZQJF010000704.1:0-2192 GCA_964593735.1 uncultured Streptomycetaceae bacterium
CTGGGTCGCGACCTCAAGCACTGGTTAACCTGGGATGGCGGCGGTGGCTGACAACGTCTCTGAGCGCCATGCTTCCGTAGCAAAGCGTCGAAGAACGCTTGATTAAAATGAACAAAAAACTGCAAAAACTGCTGAGGAGTCCTAAGCAATTCTTTCTGGACAGCAAGGATCTGCGGCCGATTTTCCGGCGTTTGGGTCTGGTCAAGGACCCGGAACGCACCGGTTCGACGGGTAAAGCTGGAGAGGCGAAGGAATCGGGATTCATAGCCGATCGTGGCGCGGGCCGGAACACACCAAGCCCACCTCTCAGCCTTTCGACACCCGGGCTCTTTGATTTGGTTGGGGACAACTGGCTGGAGGCTGAGAGCCGGAGACCGGTTGCCGTGCTGTGGGGCTGTCCCCCGTGGAAACGAGGCTTTGTCTCGCGCTATCTGCGCGATTACCGTACCGCTTATGCGCAGGGTCGTGCCCTTTGGACTGCGCAGAAATCCGTATTGGACCAGCACGACCCTCTGAGCCTTATCGCCTGGGGCATGGGCGAACCGCCGGAGGTCAGGGTCTACGCAGAGGAGCGCGGCATACCGATTTATCGGATGGCGGACGGGTTCATCCAGTCCGCGAAGCCGGGCAATCGGGATACCCCGGCGCTCTCGTTCATTCTCGACCGGCAAGGCATCTACTTCGACGCATCGCGTCCCTCCGGGCTCGAACAACTGCTGAACGAGCACGATTTCAAAAGCGAGTTTCGACTGATGCGGGCGACCGGGCCGCTGCTGCGGGTGATGCGCGGGTTGCGGGTGAGCCAATACAATCCGGGCAGCCTGCAATCCCCGGCGGACATCCTCGGGCCAAAGGTGAGGCGCCGCGTGCTGGTGATCGGCCAGGTGAAAGAGGACGCATCCGTTCGCCATGGTTTGGCGGAGGACTGGACCGACCGCCGGCTGATCGAGCTCGCCCGTGCTGAAAACTCCAGTGCCGAACTCATCTACCAGCCACACCCGAAAGTGGCGCAGGATCTGCGCTCCGAGCCTTCAACGATGCAGGAACTGCAGAAGCTGTGCCGGGTGCTGGCCGAGAAGGTGGTGCCGGCCGACCTGTTCAGGGAAGTTGACCACGTCTATACCATCACTTCCCTCGGCGGGCTCGAAGCCCTGATTCACGGATTGCCGGTCACCGTAGTGGGTGCGCCGTTCTATGCGGGCTGGGGGCTGACCGATGACCGGGTGGCGCTGCCGCGCCGCACGCGGCGCCTGTCGCTGGAAGAATTGTTCTGCGGCGCCTATTTGCTCTATCCGCGCTATTTGACCGATCTGGAAGACCCGGTGACGGGCTGCCTGGCCGCGATGCTGCGGGTGACGGCTGACCGGAAACAACGCGTCAACCGTCTCATCTCCGCCAAAACCGTCGATAGCCTGGCGGAGCGGATTGCCGCGTCCGACCATTGGCCGGTGGTGCTCAGGCACTGGCCGGCGGTCACGAAAGCGGGAAATGACGAGAAGTTGCTCTCCCTGCTCCCGGTGCAGGCGATCTTTGCCTGCTGCAATGGCGATTATTACCAGCGCTCGATGGCGTATCTGCTGGCGGGCAAGCTGCGGACGACAGTTGCGTTTGAGACGTTTCTCACCCAGTTAAGAGGGAGCGTCCGTCTGCAACACTTCGCCGCACTTGTGACTGATTTGTGGCGTGTTGCTCCATCGGACACACTGCTCCTCCATAAGGCATGGTTAGCGGAAAAAAACATCGATGTGGAAAAAGCGACGCAATCGCTGAATCGCCTGCCTGGCAATGGAGCCCGTACAAAGGATCCGAATGATGATCAACCCTTCCCGATACAAAAATACGCCGACGTCCTCGCCTCGGCACAATTTGAACTGAGGCGGAAAAACTTTGAGGAAGCGTACCGCCTGTTCAATCTGCTGCTGCTCTCGGGGCACGTGCAGGGGGAGGTGATTGCGGGCATAGCAGAGATTGCGCGGCAGCGTTTTGATTTTACCTCGGCAGCCGAGCTGCTCAAGGTGTACAACCATTACGATCCGGCGTGGAAAGCCGGGCGCGGGCATCTGCTGGAGGCGCGCGCCCAGAGCCTGGCCGGTGATGCCTTGGCCGCTCTCGAAGCCTTGGCGCTGGCCTGCAAGCGCAACCCCCAGTATGTGGAATCAATCGCTTCGATCGAAGACGTGCTGGGGCGCATC
>CAZQJF010000705.1:0-2177 GCA_964593735.1 uncultured Streptomycetaceae bacterium
GTGACGATCCCGAAGTTGCCGCTGCCGCCGCGCAGCGCCCAGTAGAGATCCGGGTTCTCGTCGGCGGACACGCGCAGGACTTTCGCATCGGCGGTCACCACCTCCATCGAGACGACGGTGTCGCAGGTCCAGCCGTGGCGGCGTGTGAGGTAGCCGAAGCCGCCGCCGACGGTCAGGCCGGCGATGCCGGTGGCCGACACGAAACCGAGCACCGCCGCGAGTCCGTGCAACTGGGTTTCCCGGTCGACGTCGCCCAGCGTGCAGCCGGCCTGCGCGCGCGCCAGGCGCTGCACCGGATCCACCCAGACGCCTCGCAACAGCGACATGTCGATCATCAAGCCGCCTTTGCAGACGGCAAGCCCCGCGATGTTGTGACCACCGCCCCGGACGGATACGAGGATCCCATGCTGACGCGCAAAACGCACCGCCTGCACAACGTCGACCGTCCCCGTGCAGCGAACGATCAGCCCGGGCCGGCGGTCGATCATCGCGTTCCATACTTTGCGCAACTCGTCGTATGCGGCGTCGTCGGGGGAGAGCACAGCGCCCTTGAACGCTGTTTTGAACGACTGAAGCGCTTCCGGCGAAATGTCCACCGTCCCGCCATCCATTCCTGTGAGCTTGATCGTCATGGTTCGACTCCTTCACTTCTTTCTGGGGTCGGCCATTGAATGCTGACCGGCCAACCCGGGAGACGTAATGAGCACGGCGAGTGCGAATGCGATTGGTGTCACGAGGACTCTTGATGTGTACATATGCTTGTCCTCCAGGATGTCTACTGTTCGACAAGCTCAGAGTGCGCGCGACAAAGCCGGCAGACTAGTCCAGAATCTGAAGCGTCTTCGCTCAGGGGGGATATGCGATGGAACAGGGCTATGGCCAGTTCTGCACGGTCGCGCGCGCCACCCAGGCGTTGTGCGAGCGCTGGACGCCGCTGGTCATTCGGGAATTGCTGGTTGGCAGCAAGCGGTTCAATGACTTGCACCGCGGCGTGCCGCGCATGTCGACGAGCCTGCTGGTGCAACGCCTGCGCCATCTGGAGGATATCGGCGTCGTGCGGCGCACCGCTGTGGGCAAGATGTCGGAATACAGCTTGACGAAGGCCGGCGAGGAACTGCGGCCTATCATCATGGCGCTTGGCCATTGGGGGGCGAGCTGGATCGGAAGCGCCCCGCGCGAAGACGAGCTGGATGTGGGACTGCTGTTGTGGGACATTCGCCGGTCCGTGCGTATCGCGGAATTTCCGCCGAGGCCTGTCGTCATCCACTTCAAGTTCCGCGACGCCCGGCGCGGCGAGGGCGCGTGGTGGCTGGTGGTGGAGAACGGCGTGGCCGACCTGTGTCGCGATGACCCCGGGCGCGACCTGACGCTGGTCGTGGACGCCACCGTTCGCGCCTTGACGGAGGTTTGGATGGGAGACCGCACGCCACAGGAAGCGCTGAAGTCGCGCGAGCTTCGCGTGGAGGGCGGCGAGCGCGACGCAAAAAGCCTGTGGCGGTGGCTGGGCACGAGTGCGTTCGCCCCTACGCGGCGCAAGGCGCGACGGGACTCCTGATGGAACAGGTCACGAGCAGGGCGAAATGGCGGTCGCTGCATCGGGAGGAGATACTCGAACCGGACCTGCCGATCATCGATCCGCATCACCACCTGTGGGAGCGCTCGGGCAATCGCTATCTCCTCGACGAGGTCCTGGCCGACGTGCGAACGGGCCACAATATCCGGGCCTCGGTGTTCGTAGAGTGCGGATCTTTCTACCGCAAGACCGGCCCCGCCCCGATGGCGCCGGTGGGCGAAGTCGAATTCTCCAACGGCGTTGCCGCGATGGCGGCGAGCGGCACCTGCGGCGGCACCTTGATCTGCGCCGGTATCGTCGGCACGGCAGACCTCAGAGCTGGCGCGGAGGCAGCGCGGGTACTCGATGCCCAGATCGCAGCCGGCGGGGAACGCTTCCGCGGCATCCGCTTTATCACGAAGTGGGACTCGGACGAGGATCTGAACACCGGCCGCTACAAGCCGCCGCGCGGACTCATGCAGGAGCGCGATTTCCGCGCGGGCTTCGCGCTGCTGGCGCCGCGCAAGCTGAGCTTCGACGCGATGATTTATCACCCGCAGATCCTGGAGCTGGCCGAGCTCGCCCGCGCCTTCCCGGACACGACTATCGTGCTCAACCATATCGG
>CAZQJF010000706.1:0-2164 GCA_964593735.1 uncultured Streptomycetaceae bacterium
GTGCGCTCGTTGTGGAGCAGCGCCCAGTGCGCGAACGTCACCGTCACGCCGGATGACAGCAGGATCAGCGTATTGAGCGCCGGTATGCCCCACGCGCCCATCGGTGAGAAGTGTTCCGTGATCCCCGGGCCGGCCGCGGGCCATGCGGGATTGAAATCGGGCCAGATCAACTTGTGCTCGAAGTCTCCGAGCTCCGGCACCGAGAGCACGCGCATGTAGAAAAGCGCGCCGAAGAACGCGGCGAAGAACATGACTTCGGAAAAGATGAACCAGCTCATCCCCCAGCGGAACGAGAAGTCCACCTGCTTGTTGTAGCGGCCGGTCTCGCTTTCGCGCGCGACGGTGTGAAACCAGCCGACGATCATGTAGGCGAGTATCGCCGCGCCGGCGAATAACAGGAACTTCCCCGGTCCCCAGCCGTTGAACCACGAAGCGGCGCCCGTGGCCATGAGCAGCAGCGCGGTCGACCCCGTGATCGGCCAGTACGATGGATCCGGGATGAAGTAACGTGGCGATTGATTCAACATCTCATCTCTCCCTCTGGTCCTCCAACATGTCCTCGTTCCGCGGCACCCGCGCGCGTCAAACGGCGTAACTCCGGATCAACCGGTAATGGTACGCACCAGCAGCAACACTCCCAGCACCAACGCTGCGGCGGCGATGATCCCGACCACGATCACTTGCGCCGGCCTGATGGTCGCGATATCGCGTTCGTGCCCGACGCCCTTGCGGATGCCAATGAATGCCGACAACACCGCTTTCACGACCTGCAGCGGCGTTGCCTTCCCCGGTGTGCTCTTCGGCTCGGTCACCAGCATGTCCTAACTCTTGTTTCCCCTGCCCTCCACCTCGAAGAAGGTGTAGGACAACGTCACGGTGGTCACGTCCCGCGGCAGGTCCGCGTCGATTATGAACGTGACCGGCATGCGCTTCACTTCTCCCGGCGCGAGCGTCTGCTGCGTGAAGCAGAAGCACTCCAGCTTCTTGAAGTGGCGGCCCGCGAGCTGCGGACCGTAGCTCGGGATCGCCTGCCCGGTCACCGGCCGGTTCGAATTGTTCCGGATCTCGAACGTAACCATCGTGAGCTCGCCGGGATGTATGCGCACGCTCTTCTCGACCGGCCTGAAGGTCCACGGCAGGTCGTTGCGAAGATTGGTGTCGAATTCGACCGTGAGGAAACGCGTCGAGTCCACCTGGCTCGTCACTACCGCATCGGACTTGAGCACGCTGTTCAGCCCCAGCGCATCGCAGATCGCCCGGTAGAACGGCACCATCGCGTAACCGAAGCCGAACATGACGACGGCGACGACGAGCAGCTTCACCAGCATCTGCCGGTTTGCCGGGGCGCCGGCCTGCGCGCGGGCCTGTGCGTCGCTTACCATGGCCAGTGGCGGACCACGACGCCCACGAAGAACACGAGGGCGATGGAGGCGAGAACCAGCGCGGTCTTGGCGTTACTGGTCATGGGTCGCCTCCTTCATGCAATCGCGATTCCTATGCCAACGTGTCGGCGACCATGCGTTCTTCCCGGGTCGCATCCCCACAGGGGCCCCTGCTCCGCCGCTCATAACGCTACTACTTGACCACCGGGGGGGTCTCGAAGCTGTGGTAGGGCGGCGGCGAGGGCAGCGTCCATTCCAGTCCCTGCGCGCCTTCCCATACCTTGTCGGTGGCTTTCGCGCCCCCTCTGATGCATTTCACCACCACGTAGACGAGGATCAGCTGCGAGAGTCCGAAGCCGAACGCGCCGATCGAGGAGAGCAGGTTGAAATCGGCGAATTGCATGTTGTAGTCCGGCACGCGGCGGGGCAGGCCGGCAAGCCCGGTGAAGTGCATCGGGAAGAAGGTGACGTTAAACAGGATCATCGACAGCCAGAAATGCCATTTGCCGAGCGTCTCGTCGTACATGTTCCCGGTCCACTTCGGCAGCCAGTAATAGAGCCCGGCGAACAGGGAGAACAGCGAGCCCGCCACCAGCACGTAGTGGAAATGCGCCACGACGTAATAGGTGTCCTGCAACTGGATGTCCACCGGCGTGATCGCCAGCACCAGCCCCGTGAAGCCGCCCATCGAGAAGACGAAGACCAACCCCTAGGCCAACAGCATCGGTGTTTCGAAGGTCATCGAGCCCTTCCACATGGTCGCGATCCAGTTGAAGACCTTT
>CAZQJF010000707.1:0-2161 GCA_964593735.1 uncultured Streptomycetaceae bacterium
GTCGCGGGCAATGCGCGCAAGCTCGCTGCGCACCTCCGGCAGTGCGCTGTCACCGTGCTCCGCGCCCAGCCACGCGGTGGCCTGCCGCACGGCGTCGTCGAGCGCCGGCACGACGCCCTTGCGCGCGAAGTGGAGGGCGATCTCGGGCGCTCTTCCGCCGGGAGGAACCGGGAGCAGCACGTCGCGGCCCAGGCAGCGCGCTTCGAGCGTCCGGGCGCAGTCGGCAAGCGTCGCCTCGTAGTCGCCGTATGACGCGTCGAGGATGATCACGCGCGCGGGCGGCGGGGGATCGTACGCGTAGATGAGCGATTCGCGGGAGTAATCGCCCATGTACAGGACGCCGCCGCACACGCCGATGTGTATCCACACGCCACCGGGCGCATGGCCGTTCCGGCCCGTGGTTACGTCGAAACCCAGGATCCTCCCGGAACCGTTCAACGGGAATATGCCGCCGATCGCATGGTCCTTCAGCAGATGCGAGAGCGGCTCGCTCAGGTAGAGGGGCGGGTTGCCCACGTCGGGCAGCAGCTTCAAACCACCGGCGTGGTCGCGGTGCGCGTGGGAAAGCAGCAGCGCGTCGACCTTACCGACGCGGGACACGTCCGGCCACAACCCAGGCTGAGGCCCGTAGCCGAGATCGAAAAGCAGGCGCCTGCCCTCCGCTTCCAGCAGAAAACACGCCGGCCCCTTGGAGCCGCCACCGGATATTGCGGTCAGCGTTGCCATATCCCAGGGGTGGCTCGTGGCTCGTTTCTCGTGGCTCGTGCTGGGTGGCATTGCCACGGCGAAGCGTCGTTCAGCATCCTATATATCCGGTTAGTTCTGTCGAATTGGATCTTCACCGAGCCACGAGTCACGAGCCACCATCGACGAACACCAGCCACGAGCAACGAGCAACGAATCACTCCTACTCCGGCCTGGCGCCCGATTGCTTCACCACCTTCGCCCACTTCGCGACTTCGCTCCTGAGATACGCGCCGAACTCTTCCGGCGAAGACGCAGCGGGCTCCAGGCCTTGCGATACGAACTGCTCCCTGAGCGCCGCGGAGCCGAGAACTTTCCCCGTTTCCCGGTTCAGCCGTTCTATGACTGCCCGAGGCGTGGCGGCCGGAACGAGCAGCCCGTACCACGTGCTGAATTCGTAACCGGAGATGCCCGCCTCGTCCAGGGTCGGGACCGCGGGAAAGAAGGAAGAGCGCCTGGCCGTGGTCACCGCGAGGGCGCGCAACTTGCCGGCTCTTATCTGCGGCAGCGCCGAAGCCAGTGTCGAGACTGCGGCCTGCACGTGTCCCCCCATGAGATCGGTGAGCGCGGGGCCGAGGCCTTTATAGGGCACGTGCACCAGCTCTATCCCGGTCATCATCATCAGGAGCTCGGTTGCGAGATGTCCCGCCGTACCGACGCCGCCCGAACCGTAGTTGATCTGGCGCGGCTTCGCCCTGGCAAGGGCGAGGAACTCGCGGACGGATTTCGACGGCATCGAGGGGTGCACCACCAGGAGGTTGGGCTGGCGCCCCACGAGCGTGATGGGCGCGAGGTCTTTCAAGGTGTCGTACGGGAGCCTCGGATGGAGCGTGGCGTTAACCGCCAGGCTGATGTTGTTGATCAGCATCGTGTAGCCGTCCGGTGCCGCCCTGGCCGCGAGATCGGTGCCCAGCGTGCCCCCGGCACCGCCGCGGTTATCGACGATGACCTGCTGGCCGAAGCTTTCGCCCAGTCTTTGCGCCACGATGCGCCCGACGATGTCGTTGCCGCCGCCGGGCGGAAACGGGACGATCAGGCGGAAGGGTTTCGCCGGATACGCCGGCTGCGCGACCGCTGAAGACGAGTTGCCAAGTACGAGTAGAAGTGCAATGGAACCGCCGATGGCCGCCGATGGCCGCCGATACAAAAGTCTCAAGAAGAAAGCTAGGTTAGACATGGTTCCGGTCGTCCTTGGACTCTCAGCCTGTGCTCAGTCGTTGTCTGTGGAAGTGCTCAGGACGAGCTGCAAATGATTCTTGTGTTTCCGTGGATGATTCGCCCTTGTCGGCGGCCATCGGCGGTTGATTTCCGCTAGCCGATTGCGCGCGCGGACTGGCGTGCCGCCGGTTCGAATTCCACGTCCGGCAGCCGCTCGGTCTGCCACAGCGCCGCGAGCAGCGCGCGCGCCGCGGGTTCG
>CAZQJF010000708.1:0-2158 GCA_964593735.1 uncultured Streptomycetaceae bacterium
GGACCGCCGCAGTGGCCGAGTTGCCTGCGGAAACGCCGGCCTAGGGAGGCACCCCCGGGATCGGTCCCGCTGTCAGAGCGCCCTGTGCCGCACACTGGCACAGCCGCACAGGTGCACAACCGCACAACTCGCCTTGACGGCGACAGCCGACGAGGCGGCGGTTTAGCACACCTCTCGCCCGGCGCCCGCGCCGTCCTGGGCCGCGGGACTAGGCCCCGGCGTCCCTTGACACTTGCGTGAAGTTCCTTGGCAGTCGCCACAGAACGAAGCCAAGCGAGCCGCCGACGATTCGGACAAGAACAGCGGTGACGTCACTCGGACGTCCGGTGCCAAGCACCGCCTGACCACTTTCGAGCGCGATCGCCGTGCCGATGATGATGGTGGCCAAAATGCCGAATCCCGCTCGCCCGCGTTGCAGCGCCACCGCGAACCCGAGCAGCGTGAAGAGGACGAGGTTGCCCGCAATGATGGCCACGGCTTCCGAACGACCGGTTTCGGTCGTGGCAGTCAGAAGGTCGTGGAAGGGGCGTAGCTCGATCCACGGCGACTGCTTGAAGAAGCCGAGCTGCGGCTGAAGCGTCGCCACCAGGATCAGGCCGAGGACAGCCAAGAGGAACGTCTCGGCGGCGACCGAGGGCAGGGCGGCCCGCAGTGGACGGTCCGCATCTCGGCGAAACGCTCGGACCACCGCAACTGCGAGCGCCAGAGGGAGGATCAAGACCATCGCCTCAAGGAGTTCTGGGACTCTCGTCAGCGCGCTGTACGAAGCTTCAACTGCGAACACAGCGATGAGCGCCGAGATTGCCAACCCGAGGAGGCAAAGCGCGACAACCACGCCCTTCCCGCCACCCGTGGTCGGATCGGCCGCTGGTGGATTCCGGCCTTCGACGTGAGCTGCGATCAGGCAGCGCACAATGTCGAGCCATTTGTGACGTGATGGTGGCTGGTCCTCGATCAGGGCGAGAAACTCGTCGCCATAGCGCACCTGCCACCGAGCGGGAAACAGTCGCAGAAGCAGTCTCATGCCTCAGCCTCCTCGAGCCGGCGCAGTCCGATCTTGCCGAGGCTCCGCGCCTGGATCAGCTCCGCATGCAGCACCTCTCGACCACTGTCGGTGATGCGGTACGGTCGCCGGCGGCCTTCGCTTGGCAGGGGCTCGATGAGGCCGCCCCGCTCCAGCCGCGGCAAGATCACGTACAACGTGCCGGGCCCCAGCTCCACCGCGCTGAAGTCCCGGATGTCGGTCTGGATGGCGTAGCCATGCTTCGGCCCAGTGGCGAGCGCGATAAGCACCAGCAGCGACCCATCGCTCAGGAAGGTGCCCGCCGGACGACCCACCGCTACTACTCCGAAATGCGATGTATTGGTACGCGGCACAATGCGCTGCGTCCGCCCGAATTGTCAAGCACCCGTCGTACGTGGGTAGAGCACCGTCAGCCAGCCGACGAGCCAGCAGAGGCATCGGTCTAGGGATCCGTCAGGACGAAGCCAACCGCCAGCGCTCCCGCCGCGACGGCCAGCAGCAGGATCGGCGCGAGGAAGGCGACCCACCGGGGCAGATGGAGCAGCCGCGCCGCGGCGAGGGCACCCAGGGCGACAAGCACGCCACAAAGCAGCAGCGGAATGCCGATGGAGAAGGCCGCCGGGATGCTGAGCGCCAGAAAGGCGGCGGCCGACCAGCCGAGAAGCCAGGCTCGGCGTGCCGGCAGGTCGGTGAACGCCCCGATCCCCGCCAGCACGGCGGCGATCGCAATCCAGAGCGCGATGAACGGCACGCGCCCTCCCGGCATCATGGCTCCCTGCTGGACGATGAGTCTCAGGTAGAGAGCGTCGACCGCCAGCGCGCCGATCGCGCCGCCAAGGGCCGGGAGGCTGGCCATCCGCCGCCGTGCGCCGTCCATCTCAGCATCCTACGCCGACCACGGGCCGCTCTACTGCCGCCTATATATTGACAGCGGTCGATATACTGACGGCGTGAAGAACACCGATCCCGACGTGGAGCTGCTCCAGGCCATCGCCGACCCCGTCCGCCTCTCGATCCTGCGGCAGCTCGCGTCCTCCCCCGGATCGATCTGCGCCTGTGACTTCACCGAGTGCTGCGCTGTCAGCCAGCCGACCGTCAGCCACCACCTCAAGGTGCTGCGCGAGGCCGGCGTGG
>CAZQJF010000709.1:0-2156 GCA_964593735.1 uncultured Streptomycetaceae bacterium
TTGAACCTTGAACCTTGAACCTTGAACCTTGAACCTTGAACCTTGAACGTTGAACCTGGAACGTTGAACCTGGAACAGTTCATGAGGCTCGCGCAAGGCGAGCCTTGAGATAGGCCTTCTCCCCGCCCAGCTCTATCATCTCCTGGAACAAGGCCGGTAGCGGCGTGCAGGGCAGCGTTTTGCCACTCGACACGTTGCGCACCTGCCAGTTGTCCGTGTCGATCTCGATCGAGTCCCCCGCATTGACGAGCTCGACCACTCCCGGACACGTCATCGGCCACAGGCCGCTGCTCACGCAATTGCTGAGGAAAAGCTTGCCGTACGATTCGGCGACGAGGGCCGGTATGCCCAGCGTCTGGATCGAATGCTGCGCCGGCGTGGACGAGCCGCAGCCGAAGTTTTTCCCCGCCACGAGTATGTCTCCCGGCCGCGCCTTGGCCGCGAATTCCGGATCGAGGCTCTCCATGCAGTGCTTCGCCTGCTCCTCGAACGGCAGGTGGTTGTATTGCTGCTTGCGGATCAACCCGGTGTTGATGTCGTCCTGGGGAAACTTCCAGACCTTGCCGGTGATCTTCATTTCACAACCGCCTCGAGCACGAAAACAGGGATTTAGCCACAGATAAACACAGATACACACAGATACACACAGATGAAACCCAAGAACCGAGTCGACCCCCGACCGGAAGGTTGAAACCAGCAACGAGGTAAACAGGACCATTCAAGCTCTGGCATTAGTCCGGTCTGACATCTATGTTATCTGCAGCTGATTGTTGTTTTGAATTTATCTGTGTTTATCTGTGTGTATCTGTGGCTGATAGCTTATGACTTTGTAGGTTTTCATCTGCGGCTCAATCAAAGATACTTGAGCGGGCTCGCGATGCACCCTTCGATCGCCGAGGCGGCGACGGTCGCGGGTGACGCCAGGTAGATCTGCCCGCCGGTGCCCATCCGGCCTTCGAAGTTGCGGGTGATCGAAGTAATCGCGACTTCGCCCTGCCCCAGTATTCCCCCGTGCAGGCCCGGACAGGCGCCGCAATTGGCGTTGGTCACGATGGCGTTCGCCTCGTGCATCACGCTGATGTAGCCCAGCTTCGTCGCTTCCTTGAGCACTTCGCGCGACCCCGGCGTCACGATGAAACGCACGTCCGGGTGTACCTGGCGGCCCTTGAGCACCCGGGCGGCGATCTCGAAATCCTCCACCCGGCCGCTCGCGCAGGAGCCGAGGTACGCCTGGTCGATGCGCGTTCCCGCCACCTCCGCGACCGGCTTGACGTCGTCGGGCGCATGCGGCACGGCAATCTGCGGCGGTATGTCCGACACGTCGATCTCGTGCACGCCGTCGTACTCAAAATCGCCGTCCGTTTCGTGCACCTTGAACGGCCTGTCCGTGCGTTGCTTTACCCAGTCGAGCGTCGTGGCGTCGGGCTGAATATAGGAAGCGACGGCGCCCAGCTCTATACCCATGTTGCACAGCGTGAAGCGCATATCCATGCTGAGCGCGTCCACGAACGGCCCGGCAAACTCGACCGCGTTGCCGTACGCCCCGCGCTGCCCGAGCCTGCCGTTGACGTAGAGCGCGACATCGCGTCCCAGGGCGCCTTTTCCGACCTTGCCGGTGATTCTTACCAGCGTCACTTTGGGCACCTCGATCCAGTAGCGTCCGATCGCAAAGAGCGTCAGCCGGCCGCCGCCGAGCGAGGTGGCAAAGCACCCGACCGCGCCCATCGTCGCCCCGTGCGAATCGACGGCGATCGCCACCGTTCCCGGGACGACGATCCCCTGCTCCACCATCACCAGGTGCGACACGCCCATGCCGCCGTCGAAAATCCGGATGCCGTACGAGCGGTAAAAATCCCGCCACGCTTTATGCGAGGCGGCGAACGCGGTGGTAGGCGCCGGTGATGCGTGGTCGGCGTTCGCGAAGATGCGGTCCCGCAGCGGAACCTCTCTGATTCCGAGCTCTTCCAGGTCCGCGGCCAGGCGCCTGGCCTCCCCGGCGTTCACCCCCAGGATCGCGGAATAGGCGTCGGGCTCGATCTCGATGTACTCGCCCGGCGTCACGGACGAGCGCTGCGGCCGGGACTTGTCGGCGAGGATCTTGTGCAGCGCGTGCATGGCCATCTTCACTCCGTTTTAGCGAATCGAGACTTGAGACT
>CAZQJF010000710.1:0-2155 GCA_964593735.1 uncultured Streptomycetaceae bacterium
TTACGCAATTGCTGCGGCGCGGGAGAAAAACCCGGTGTAAAGGTTTCCGACACGGAAATGGGGAGGAAACACCGCCGGCACGCCCGCTGCGATGCAGGTGGCCGCATCTCTCATCGCCTTAAACCGTTGCTTTTGCAGTAATTTGACGCCATATGTGGGACACCGTACATAGCGCTATCCGGTGTAAGAAAAACCGACAACTGATTTTCCCAGGCGACGCTGGCGGGCAATCAGAGGATAAGGATCACCCGGTAGTCGTTGACGTTGGTTCGCGTGGGCCCTGTAACGAGGAGATCGCCGAGCGCGATGAAGTAGCCGTAGCCGTCGTTGTCGTCGAGGAGCTTCGTCGCGTCGAGCGTCTTTTTCCCGGCGCGCTTGAGCGAGTCGGGCGTGAGAAACGCGCCGGCGTTGTCTTCGGTGCCGTCGATGCCGTCGGTGTCGCAGGCGAGGGCGTGTATGCCATCGGCGCCGTCGAGCGCCACCGCGAGCGCGAGAAGGAATTCGCAATTTCTCCCGCCCCGACCCTTGCCGCGCACGGTGACGGTGGTCTCTCCCCCGGATATCAACGCGACCGGTGATTCCCACGGGAGACCGTGCGTCTTTACCTCGCGCGCCAGCGCGGCATAGACCTTCGCCACCTCGCGCGCTTCGCCGGTTACCGTATCGCCCAGGATCGCCGGATGGATGTCGTGCGTGATGAAGAACCTCGCGGCCGCCTGCAGCGACTGCTGCGCCGTCGCGATCACCCGGTTCTCGACGCGCTTGAACAGCTTGTCGCCGGGCTTGGGCGTTTCGGGGATCGCGCCCGCGGCGCCGCGCGTGAGCCGATCGACGACCGGTTTCGGCACTTTGACCGCGTAGCGCTCCAGGATGTCGAGCGCGTCCTGGTAAGTCGACGGGTCGGGCGCGCACGGCCCGGAAGCGACGTGAGTCGGATCGTCGCCCGTCACGTCCGAGATCACGAGCGCCGTCACCGGCGCGCGGCAAGCGGCGGCGAGCCGGCCGCCCTGGATCGCGGAGAGGTGCTTGCGCACGACGTTCATGGCCTGGATGGGTGCGCCGCACTTGAGCAGTTCCCGCGTGGTCGCCTTGAGATCTGCCATCCCGATGCCGGCGGCCGGCAGCGAGAGCAGCGCGGAGCCGCCGCCGGAAACGAGCGCGAGCAGCCGGTCGCCCGGCGTGAGGCTCTTTACGCGGCGGAGGATCTCCTGCGCGGCCTGCTCGCCGCTTTCGTCCGGCACCGGGTGACCGGCCTCGACCACGGCGATGCGGTTGGTGAGGAGCCCGTGCCGGTAGCGGGTGATGACGAGACCGTCCAGTGGCGCGTCCGCCGGCCAGTTCTGCTCCACGGCGAGCGCCATGGACGCCGCGGCCTTCCCGGCGCCCACCACGAGGGTTTTCCCCCTGGGCGCCTTCGGCAAATGGGCCGGAACGATCTTGAGGGGATCGGCGGCGGCGAGAGCCGCCTGGAAGCTTCCGAGCAGCAATTCGCGCGGATTCACTTATCTCAGCGCCAGGTGGAGTTTGATCGCCGTCTCAACCTGTTGCATCAACGCCTGGTCGAGCTCTCCGATTTTTTTTGGAGCTACTCGTGTTCTGGATATGGTGCGAATTTGCTGAGCCAGGATTTTGGAGTCCTTCCGCAAACCGGTTTGCTTGGCGATGACCAGAACCTCGAACGGACGGACACGAACTGTATTGGAGGTGAGCGGGAGAATCGTGATGGTGTTGGCAACGCGATTACTTGCGTTGTTGCTGACAATCAGTACCGGCCTGCGTTTATTGATCTCGGACCCGACGGTGGGGCTTAGTTCGGCAAAATAGATTTCACCACGTCTCATCGGGGAGCCCGTCGGAGTTGGTCACCTCCCAGGCTGGATCATACTCACGAGAGGCGTCGCGATAAGCAGCCTCCAGTTCCCGCTCCCGCAACATGTTGATCGCCGTCTCGATGACGTGGGAGCGACTCTTCATTGCGTGGGCCTTGCGATACTTCTCCACGAAATCGAGGGACGAAGAGGGGATCGAGATGGAGAGCTTTTCGGCGCGCATGACGGGTATTCCATTTAGTAATACCAACAATCCTACCCTTGGTGGGATACAAGGGCAAGCGACCACGGATCATGCACTCAAGAAAACACGGATCACGGATCAC
>CAZQJF010000711.1:0-2151 GCA_964593735.1 uncultured Streptomycetaceae bacterium
AGCGAATTCCAGGCGCCGTCGAGCTCGGGGCAGATAGCGCTTTTCTAGCGCTTATCTCAAAACGAAAAGCAGGACCAAGCCGCAGATACACCAAACAAACTCTGATCCTAGACCCAGGATCAAGCCCAGGATTTTGCCGCAGATACACGCAGATAAACGCAGATTTTGAAATTCAGGTCACGTTTAGCCCTTTTATCTTGGTTCGCCTCGAGCCGATCTGCTTAATCTGTGTTTATCCATGGCTGATCTGCCTTTGACCTTTTCCGCGTATATCTGCGTGTATCTGCGGCTCAATAGCTCTACACTGGATGCTGGAGTCGGATCAACAGGAGTCGCTCGTGAAGAACGAAGTCGCGCTGTACGTAGGAGAGTCATTGGCCAGATACGGCTTTCCCAACGGCCATCCGTGGGGTCCGGACCGGCAGGACGCATTCTGGAAGGAGGCGGTGAAGCAAAAGCTCGACAAGCGGACCGCGATCACGGATCCGCGCATGGCGGCACAGGAAGAGCTGCATCGCTTTCATACGCCGGAGCACGTCGCGTGGGTCAAGGAGAGATCCGAAGAGGGTGACGGCTCGATAGACTACGGGGACACGCCCGCTTTCCCCGGGGTGTACGAGGCGGCCGCCACGGTGGCGGGCTCCGCTCTTCACGGGCTGGATACGGTGATGAGCGGCGGCGCACTGCGCACCTTTCAGCCGATCGGCGGGCTGCACCATGCGCGGCGGGGCGCGGCGGCGGGGTTCTGCGTATTCAACGACGTCGGCGTCGTCATCGATACGCTGCGCAGCCAGTACAAAGTCCGGCGCGTCGCGTACGTGGACATAGACGTGCATCACGGCGACGGGCTCTTCTATCCGTACGAAGACGATCCCGACCTCATCTATGCGGACATACACCAGGACGGGCGCACGCTGTACCCCGGCACCGGGCACGCCCACGAGACCGGCAAGGGCGCGGCCGAGGGGACGAAACTCAATATCCCGATGATGCCGGGCATGGGAGATCAGGATTTCTTCGAGGAGTGGGAGGCCGTCGTCCGGCACCTGCGCAAGTTCAAGGCGGATTTCATCCTGTTTCAATGCGGGGCCGACAGTCTCGCCGGCGATCCGCTCGCGATGCTGCAGTACACGCCGGCTGCGCACGCGCACGCGGCAAAATCCCTGTGCGCACTGGCGAACGAGCTTTGCGGCGGACGCATCATGGGCTTCGGCGGCGGCGGTTACAACCGCAACAACCTCGCTGCCGCGTGGTGCGCGGTGCTCGATCAATTCACCCGCGGCTCGGAGTGACGCAGCGCGTCCGCCCGCCCGGCGCGGCCTGGGCGGCAAGTCCCCGTTCGATGCTCGACGGGATCCACTGGCCTGCTGTGCTCACCGGCCGCGCGGCAACGCTCGCGGCTATGTTGGCGCAGCTGGACCGTAGTCAATGGCTGCCGGCCGGCGAACTCGAAGCCCTGCAGTTCGCGCAGCTCGGCGTGTTGCTCGCTCACGCCGGCCGCCACGTTCCCTGGTACCGCGAACGTCTGGGTGCGGCGGGTATCACCCCGGGCGCCCCGCTTACGCGCACGCTGTGGGAGCGCATCCCGGTGCTGGAGCGCGCGGAAGTCCAGGAGCATGGTGCGGACCTTCGCAGCGAAGCGGCGCCGCAGCCGCATGGCGCGGTCCACGAGCTCGCCACCTCGGGATCCACGGGCCGGCCGATCCGTGTGCTCAAGACGGAGCTGACCGGATTCTTCTGGGACGTAATGACCCTCCGGGCTCACGACTGGGGTCTCTGGAACGAGGCGGGGGTGCTCGCCGCGATCAAGTGGTTTCCCGACGGCGTCGCGGCGTGGCCCGAGGGCGCCGCCTGGCCGAATTGGGGCGAGCCGTACACGGCCATTTGCGATTCCGGGCCGTCCTGCGCGCTTGCCGTTACGGCAACCGTGGCCCAGCAGGCGGAATGGCTGGGGAGAGTACAGCCGGACTATCTGACGGTTTTCCCGTCGATCCTGCCGGACTTGATCGGAGAGTGCGCGCAACGCGGCGTGCAACTCACGAGGCTCAGGCAGGTGCGAACGATCGGAGAATGCCTCGATCCCGCGGTTCGCGTGTTGTGCCGGGAACGATGGAACGTTCCGGTGCAGGACACGTATTCGGCGCAGGAAGT
>CAZQJF010000712.1:0-2150 GCA_964593735.1 uncultured Streptomycetaceae bacterium
GGGCAACCCATACGAAGCCGTATCCTCGGGGATCTCGGCCTATTCTAGCGTGCCGCTGACCGGCCCTGCGCCGTACGGCCTGGCATCACTTTTTCTTCAGGAGCGCGTCGAGGTCCGCGAACGGCCGGTAGGTTGCTTGCGGCTGCCCCTCGCCGCCGCCGGCCGGCGCGCCGGCGCCGGTATTGTCGAGATGGCGCCGGTGCTCGTTCTCGTGGCAATAAGTTAGAACCTATCTCAATACTAGGCGCGTGATGCGTTGTGGCCAGGACGGGATGGCTGCGAGGCGCACGGCGCAGGCCATATGTCGATATGGTCAAGCCGGGCAACGACGCAGACGCCCGTCCTGGCCGCAACCCCGAAGGGGACGGGGCGCCGCACACCCGCATTCTGGCGGTTGTGCGGCGCCCTTGGGCGAGGTGAAGGAGCGCAGGCACAAGTGCCTGCTTGGGGGCGCATTTCGTTGTCGGGAACCCTTGCAATATCGACATATTGCTGCGGGCTCTCCTCCTAGAACTGCATCCCACATCGCCTCCATCGCACACGTGCCTAGGGTTAAGATAGGTTCCAGAGAGCACGAAGGGAGAGCGATAGCGAGGGGTCCATCCCCTCATTTTGTCAGGTACTCTGAATCATGAAATGGATATCCGAACTCCTGCAGGTGCGATGGGTCCGCATGGGGCTCGCGCTGGGCGCGGCGGGCCTCCTCGGCGCCGCGCTCGTCGTAACGATATACCTGACGATATTCGACCTGCAGTGGTTCGCCTTTCTGGGCGGGGTGCTGTTCGCGGCGCTGCTGGCGCTGGCCAGCCAGGTTTCCAGGGCCGAATGGCGGATTGCGCGCCGCACCAAGCAGCTCGAGCGCGTACGTGAACAGCTTACCCAAGAGTCCTCCCGCAGCCGCAACGCCACCGAGGCGATGCGTATCACTGAGGCAAGGCTGAAGCTCGTCAGCGATGGGCTGCCGAGCCTGATCCTGTTCGTCGATCGCGACGGGCGCGTGCGCTACCACAACAAGCGCGTCGAGGAAAAGACCGGCCTGGGCCCCGAGGGCATACACGGGCACCCCCTGAGGGAAGTCGTCGGTAACGACGTCCATCTCAACGTCGTCCCGCACATCGCCGAGGCGCTGTCCGGGAAGACGGTGGACTACGAACTCCCCTGGGACACCCCCGGCAGGTTCGGTCCGCCCTACGCTGTCCGCCATATCCCGTATTTCGCGGACGGCGACGCGCAACCACGCGGCTTTTACCTGTTGCTGACGAAGATTGCGGCGCAGACTGCGCAACCGGCGTCCGCCGCAGACCGCGCGGCGGAGCAGATGCCCGATGCGAGCGGAGGTGCGCTCCCCGTCACGGGGGAGGGCGGCGAGATCTACCTGCGTTCCATCACCAATGAGCTGATGGGATGGGACGAGCCGCGCGCCAAGCTCGCGCGCGCCCTGGAGGGAAACCAGTTCCTGCTGTTCGCGCAGAAGATCCTCTCCCTTAAAAGCGGCACGCCGGATCCCGTCTGCTTCGAGATCCTGCTGCGCCTGCAGGAGGAAGAGGACCATCTGCTGCCTCCCGGCGGTTTCATCCCGGTTGCCGAGCGCTACGGCATGATGCAGGAACTGGACCGCTGGGTGGTGCGCGCCGTGATCTCCTGGTGTGCCGAAAAACAGCGCGCCGCCCCCGGGTGGCGCGTTCCGCTCTTTTGCATAAACCTGTCCGAGGCGGCGATCGGCAGCGTCGAATTCGCCACTTTCGTGCGCGCCGAGCTGCAGCGATCGAATTTCGCGGGGCGGTCGCTGACCTTCGAGATCAGCGAGCAGGATGTGATCAACCACCACGCCGAAGTCGAGCGCCTGATCGCGGCGCTGAAGCCGGCCGGCTGCCGCTTCGCGATCGAAGGCTTCGGCAGCGTGAAGGTTTCCTTTTCGCATCTGAAAGGGCTGCCCATCGATTTCATCAAGATCGACGGCGGCATCACGCAGAACATCCTGCGCAACCCGTCGGAGCTCGCCAAGCTGCGCGCGATCAATACGGTGTGCCAGAAGATCGGCGTAAAAACCATCGCCGAGTTCGTGGAAACCAAGGAAACGCTGGAAAAGCTGCGCGAGGTCGGCGTGGACTACGTGCAGGGATTCGGCATCGCCCGCCCCGGCCCGATCG
>CAZQJF010000713.1:0-2140 GCA_964593735.1 uncultured Streptomycetaceae bacterium
AGGTGTGGTGGAACGGCGGCGCCTATGCTGACATCGGCCCCCGGGTGACGCAAAAGTCGGGCTTCACCGCCGCGGGCCCGTACGACATCGAGAACGTGAAGATCGATTCGTACGCGCTGTACACGAACCTTCCTCCGGCCGGGGCGCTGCGCGGTTTCGGGATACCCCAGCTCGTATGGGCGTACGAGTGCCACACCGACATGATCGCGCGCAGCCTCGACATCGATCCGCTGGAATTGCGGCGCAGGAACATCCTGCGCGAGGGGCGGCCGCAGGCGACCGGGACCGTCATGCGCGATGCGGCGATCGAGAAGGTGCTCGAGCGGACCGCCGCGCGCATGGACTGGCAACGTCCCTTCGACCGCGGAACGGGGACTGTCCGGCGCGGCCGCGGCATCGCCATCGGGTTCAAGGCGTCGATCGCGCCGACGACGTCGGTCGCGATCGTCAACGTGCATGCCGACGGCAGTTGCAGCCTCTATTGCAGCACGGTGGACATGGGGCAAGGCTCCGACACGGCGCTGGCGCAGATCACCGCCGAAGTCCTGGGCATCGCGCTCGAATCGATAGCCGTCGTGCACCCGGACACCGACGTCACGCCCTATGACATGGGGACCCTCGGCTCTCGTTCCCTGTACCACATGGGCCATGCCGTGAAGCGCGCCGCGGAAGATGCCCGGGACAAGCTGCTCGCGCTCGCAGCCGAAGTCGGCTTGTCGGCCGAGACGGCGCCGATTCGCGAGCTGTTCCGGAAGAAGTACGGCATGCAGGCCGGCAACATCGTCGGCGTCGGGAGCTTCATACCCTCCTACCAGTCGCCGGATCACGACACCGGCTTGTCGCCGGACGCAACGCCGTTCTGGATGGTCGGTGCGACGGGAGCGGAAGTGGAGGTGGATACCGAAACCGGACACGTCCGTGTGACCCGGCTGGTGAACGTTGCCGATGTCGGCAAGCCGCTCAATCCGAAAATCGTCGAAACCCAGCTCTCGGGCGGAGCGATCATGCAGCTCGGTTTCACGATGTTCGAGAAGATGGAGTTCGAGGCGGGCCAGGCGATCAATGCCTCGCTTGCGGACTACAAGATTCCGGGAATGCTCGATATTCCCGCCGGCATGACGAACGAGGCGGTCGACGCTGTGCAGCAGAGCGGCCCGTTCGGCGCGAAAGGCGTGGGCGAGACGGCGACTTTCGGCGTTTCGCCGGCCATTGCCAACGCGATCGACGACGCGGTGGGCGTGCGGCTGATGACGCTGCCGCTCACGCCGGAGGCGGTTTACCGCGCCCTGCGCGCGAAGCAAGGAACGCCGCTAAAAGACAAATAGCCACGGAAACACACGGAAAACACGGAATGAAGTCAGAGATTATTTCGGAACGATGCCGGCTAGGACCCGGCACGGAGCCCCACGTGTCGCTAGAAGCCACCTCAAAAACCTGGCCGAGAACGCAACACAAGTCCAGGAACAGACAGGATTGACAGGATGTACAGGATGAAAACGTCTGTGGGCCTTTTGCGGGGTTATCCTGTAAATCCTGTTCATCCTGTCGGGTTTCCGTTTTTGAGATGGGTTCTAGTCATGCAGGGTAGGCACGCGAAGACTCGGAAAGGGACTGAGATCGCTCTGTCTTGCGGTTTCGAAATGTCTGTCGTTGTCCGTGTGTTTCCGTGTGTTTCCGTGGCTGCATTGGTCTTGTGACATGAGCGCAGCGATAAGGACGATACGTTTCACGCTCAACGGCGAGCCGGCGACCGCTCAAGTGGCGACGCATGAAAACCTCGTCGAGCTGCTGCACGGCCGCTTCGGCCTCGGCGGCGCGCGGGAGAGCTGCGGGCAGGGACTCTGCGGCTGCTGCACGGTG
Source organism: uncultured Streptomycetaceae bacterium (assembly GCA_964593735.1). GTDB lineage: Bacteria > Pseudomonadota > Gammaproteobacteria > Burkholderiales > SG8-41 > SG8-41. Next base: position 1,861 of record CAZQJF010000713.1, read on the forward strand.
CTCGTAAACGGGACTGCTGTGTCCGGGTGTCTCTACCTCGCCGCGTTCGTGGACGGCGCCGACGTGGTCACGATCGAGCGCGCCGCAGCCGGCGACGGCCTGGACGCCGTGCAGCGCGCCTTCATGGAATGCGGTGCTTTCCAGTGCGGGTTCTGCACGCCCGGGTTCATCCTCATGAGCCGCCAGTTGCTGGACGAGAAGCCCGATCCCTCCGAAGAGGAAATCCGGCATTATCTCTCCGGCAACCTGTGCCGGTGCGCCGCCTACCCGGAGATTATCG
>CAZQJF010000714.1:0-2138 GCA_964593735.1 uncultured Streptomycetaceae bacterium
CTCGCCGTCGGCTACAACTGGCGCTTTCACCCTTCTGAGAAGGAGCTCCGGCGCATGCTGGAGGATGGACGGCTCGGAACGCTGCTGCACCTCGAAGGCAATTTCTGCGGCCCGAGCGCGTATCGCTTCACCAAAGACCACTGGCGCCAGGAGCGCGATGAAGGACCTGCCGGCGGCATGACCGGGCGCGGCGTGCACACGCTGGACGCCTATCTGTACCTGGCCGGGCGCGTCGCGTCGGTGCACGCGCAAAGCTTCCGGCGCGCCCAGGACTACGGCCTGGACGACACGACATCCATGCTGTTCCAGTTCGACAGCGGCGCCACGGGTTACCTGGGTACCGTGATCGCCACCGCGGAAACCTGGCGCATGCAGGTGTTCGGTTCCAGGGGCTGGGCGGAAGTGGGCGACGTCCAGCACCTTACCACCTGGGAAATGAGAGTGTGCTACGTGAACCCGGAGAACCTGCACGTCCACCACAAACCGGAAGTAGTAACGTTTCCCCAGGTCAGCACCGAGCGGGCGGAACTGGAGCACTTCGCGCGTGCGATCGGGGAAAAGCGCCCGCTCGCCATCGCCGGGGGCGACGAAGAGCACGGCGCCGCGGTGCTCGAAGCGATCATGAAGTCGGCGAAGGCGGGACGGACCGTCCGCGTTGCGGGCAAAAAGAAATATTGAGCCGCAGATACACGCAGAGAAGATCGAAACCAAACCAGGACAGATCAGCCACAGATAAACACAGATACACACAGATGAGTTCAAGCAAACCAGGACAAATCAGGCGATAGACTGCTTCACGTTCTTGCCCATCCGCTCTTGTTCTTATCTGTGTTCATCTGTGTGTATCTGTGGCTGATTCCTGGCGTTTGTCTTTTCTTCCATTGCTTCCATGAAAGACGACACGCTCGGCTACTACAACACCTCCGACCTGCGCGAGGCCGCGCGGCGGCGGCTGCCGCACGGGCTGTTCGAGTTCATGGACCGGGGCAACGACGACGAGATCGCGATGCGCGGCAACCGGCTCGCGCTCGAGAGCATCCGCTTGAAGCCGCGCGTGCTGGTGGACGTCTCCCGGCGCAGCCAGGAGATATCGCTGTTCGGCAGGCAGCAGAGGATGCCCATCATCGTCGCGCCCACCGGCTCTGCGGGGCTCGCCTGGTACGAGGGGGAAATCGCGCTCGCCCGCGCGGCCGCCGCGCACGGCATACCGTTCACGCTGGCGGTGGGCTCGATGACGGCGCTGGAGAGAGTCGCCTCCGAGGCCGGCGGGACCCTGTGGTTTCAGTTCTACATGTGGCCGGACCGCTCGCTTTCCCATCAGCTCATTGCGCGCGCGCAGGACGCCGGCTACGAAGCGCTCGTTTTCACGGTGGATACGCCGGTCGCGCCGGGCCGCGAATACAATCTGCGCAACGGCTTCACGATCCCGTTCCGGATGACCCGGCGCAACGTGGTGGACGTGCTCGGCCACCCGCGCTGGCTGTTCGGCGTGCTGGCTCGCTATCTCCTCACAACCGGCATGCCGCGCTACCGGAATTTCCCGGCGCACACCCAGACCCGCATCACGGCGCTGCCGATGGGGAGATCGACGGCGTTGAACGACACGATTACGTGGGACGACGTGCGCGAGCTGCGCAAGCTGTGGCCCGGCAAGCTGATCGTGAAAGGCATACAGCACCCGCGCGACGCCGTGCTGGCGGCGGACTGCGGCGCCGACGCGGTCGTGCTGTCCAACCACGGAGGCCGCGTGCTCGACAGCACCACCGCGCCCATCCTGGTCCTCCCGCAGGTGGTCGACGCGGTCGGCAAGCGCATCACCGTCATCGTCGACAGCGGGTTCCGCCGGGGGAGCGACGTGGTGAAAGCGCTGGCGCTGGGCGCCGACGCGGTCATGGTCGGCCGCGCGCCGCTGCACGGAACGGCGAGCGCGGGGGAGCCCGGAGCCCTGCGCGCGCTCCAGATCTACCGCGACGAGATCGATCGGGTGATGGCTTTGATCGGGTGCGCGAGCATCGCGGACTTGAACCCGGAGTACGTCGTCATGCCGGCCATGAACGGCGCGATGCCGGCGTAGAGGCGACTAACACAATGAGGGGATATGCCGCTTTTCCCCCCATCCCAACCTTCCCCCGCAAGGG
>CAZQJF010000715.1:0-2130 GCA_964593735.1 uncultured Streptomycetaceae bacterium
TGGCGCATCCCCGCTGCGGTGCTGCTCGCGGCGAGCATCGCTTGCGTCGGCCTGGCGACTGCCCGCGCCCTGGTGCGGATGGGCGTGGGCCGGCGCTACCGGGTGCTGCCGCTTGCCGGAATGCTTGGGGGGAGCCTGCTCACTCTCGCCGATACCTTCGCTCGCTTATAATTCTTGGATGATCACCCGCTTCCTCGGCAGGGTCTTCTCCGGCAAGCTGTTCAAGGCCGCGCGGCCCAAGATCATTCCGTTCAGCGCGCATGGCGTCAGCAGCAACGCGATCAGCACCTGCGCCTTGCGCACGATCCAGACCTTGCAGCGTGAAAAGTACGCCGCGTTCGTGGTCGGCGGCGCCGTGCGCGACCTGCTGCTGGGGCGCAATCCCAAGGACTTCGACGTGGCGACGAACGCCACACCGGAGCAGGTGCGGCAGTTGTTCCGCCGCTCGCGGGTAATCGGCCGCCGCTTCCGGCTGGTACACGTGCTGTGCGGGCCGGAGATGGTGGAGGTTTCGACGTTCCGCGGGCCGAACGCCGTGGGGGAGGGCGAGGATCGCGGGGTGGACGAGCATGGACGCATCCTCCGCGACAACGTGTTCGGCTCCCAGGAGCAGGACGCCACGCGCCGCGATTTCAGCGTCAATGCGCTGTTCTACGACCCCGTGTCGCAGGAGATCTGGGACTACCATGACGGCGTCGCCGATCTGCGCAAGGGGAGGCTGCGCATGATAGGCGACGCCGAGCAGCGCTACCGCGAGGACCCGATACGCATGCTGCGCGCGGTACGGTTCGCGGCCAGTCGCGGCCTCGAGATCGAGGCGCGTTCGCGCGCCCCGATACGCCGTCTCGCTGGGCTGCTCTCGAGCGTGCCGCCGTCGCGGCTGCTCGACGAGATGCTGAAGCTCATGCTCTCCGGCCACGCGCAGCAGGGCGTGACGCAACTGCGCAAGGAAGGGCTGCACCACGGCGTGCTCCCGCTGCTCGACGTCATCATGGAGCAGCCGCTGGGCGAGCGTTTCATCATGCTGGCGCTGAAAAGCACCGACGAGCGCATACTCGCCGGCAAGCCGGTTTCTCCCGGGTTCCTCTTCGCGGCGCTGTTGTGGCACGAAGTTCTCGCCGCGTGGAAGGAGTACGAGGGCCAGGGCGAGCACCAGATCCCGGCGCTGCAGAAGGCGACGGAGCGCGTGCTTCAGGTGCAGCGGGAAAAACTCGCGATTACGCATCGTTTCAGCGGGGACATGATGGAGATCTGGGCGATGCAGCCCCGGTTCCTGCAGCGCGTCGGCAAGCGTCCCTGGCGGCTCCTCGAGCACATGCGATTCCGTGCGGCCTACGATTTTCTGCGGCTGCGCTGCGAGAGCGGGGAGTTGCCGCGCGAGATCGGCGACTGGTGGTCGCGTTTCCAGTACGCGGGCGAAAATGAGCGCCAGCAGATGCTGGTGCGCGACGGGGAGGCTCCGGCACGGCCGCGACGAAGGCGCAGGCGGCGCCGGGGCGGCGGCGGGCAGGCGAAGGTTGAGGGCGGAGGGGGACAGGCGAGGGATGAGGGAAAGCCCGTGACAGGCGAGACGTGATGGCCGCGACGAAGCGCGATATCCCCGTGCCGGTGGAAACTCCCCAGGTCGTACTACCAGTATTCGGTGCTCGCGACTCCTGGTCTGCGCACCCGCAGGGCCGGCAGCATTGATCCTCATCCCTCATCCCTCATCCTTCATCCCTGCCTTTATCGCGCTCGGCAGCAATCTCGGCGATCCGCCGGCGCAGATCCATGACGCGTTGCGCGGCCTGGCCGCGCTGCCGGAGACGCGCTTGTTGCGGGCGTCGTCCTTCTATCGCAACCCGCCCGTGGGGTATCTCGAGCAACCCGATTTCGTGAACGCGGTGGCAATGGTGGAAACCCGGCTCGCGCCGCGCGCGCTGCTCGATCGGTTGCTTGCGATGGAGCGGGCCTGCGGGCGAGCGCGCGAGTACCCGAACGCACCGCGCCCGCTGGATCTGGATATCGCGCTCTACGGGGATCGCGTGGTCCGGGAACCGGGATTGATGATTCCCCACCCCCGTATGTGCGAAAGGGCTTTCGTGCTGATCCCGCTCGCGGAGATCGCACCCGATGCCGTCGTGCCGGGCA
>CAZQJF010000716.1:0-2126 GCA_964593735.1 uncultured Streptomycetaceae bacterium
AACGACTGCGGCCTAAACAGCGATCAGGCTATCGCCAAGGCGGGCGGGTCGTCAATCGCACCGGCCCCGGGAGAGTGTTGGGAACGAACCACCAGTCTGGTATCTTGCTCCCCGATGCGGGCTGATATTCCCGACCCTGCCTGGACCGGCTCCGAGCGGGCGCGCGCGAACTTCCGGCTGGCGGCCAGGATCGCACTCGGCTTCGTCGCCCTGATCTGGCTCATTCAGGTGCTGAACTGGGCGCTGGACCTGGGCCTGGGGCGGTTCGGCGTCCGTCCCCGCGAGCTTGCCGGGCTGCCCGGCATTGTCCTCGCGCCTCTGCTGCACGGCGGCTTCGGCCATTTGGCGACCAACACCTTGCCCCTGTTCGTTCTGGGAACGGGGATGCTGCACCTCTATCCGAACTCGGCCCTCAAGGTGATCCCGGCGGTCTATCTGGTACCCGGCATCGCGGTGTGGCTGTTTGCCAGAGCGTCATCCGTGCATGTCGGCGCGAGCGGACTGATCTACGGCCTCGTCAGCTATATCTTCGTGGCCGGCGTGATCCGGCGGGACCGGCGCGCCATCGCGGCGTCGTTGCTGGTTGCCTTTCTGTACGGCTCCCTGGTCTGGGGGGTACTGCCGATCGAGCCCGGCGTCTCCTGGGAAACCCATCTCGCGGCCGCGGTGACAGGTCTTGCGCTGGCGATCGCGCTGCGGCATCTGGACATCCCGCCGCGCAAGCGCTACGACTGGGAAGACGAAGCGGACGAAGCGCGCGAAGAAAAATAACGGAGAATTTCAACAGACTGCTGATGGCGTACACTGATCTCATGACTGACAGCTCCAAGGCCGCCGCGAACCAGAAGGCGCGCGACGAGAGGAAAGAGGCGCACCTGCGCCGGATATCCGGCCACTACGCTGAACGGTTCCGTGCGGCCGGGAACCGGGATGCGCCATCCGTCGCGCGTGAAGTGCACGCCGCGATCGACAATGTGCTGGAACGGGATCGGAGCAGGAGCGCGGCGAGCGGCGGCATCAAGTGCCGCAAGGGGTGCGATCATTGCTGCCGCGTGCCGGTCGAGATCTGGCCGCACGAGGCTGCGCTGCTGGTCGGCATCGCGCGCGAGGCCGGCATGGAATTGGACAAGGCGCGTCTCGAACGCCAGAGCCAGTACACCATGGACACCTGGCGGCAGCAGCCGGCGCCCGACAGGGCGTGCGTGTTCCTTGGCGGCGACGGCGCGTGCAAGGTCTATGAGTTCCGGCCAGACGCCTGCCGCAAGCTGCTCGTGGTGACCGATCCTGCGCTATGCGATGCGGAGAAACACCCGCCGGACAGTGTCGGCCGCTGGTTCAGCTGGGAAGCCGAGATACTGGAGTCGGCCGCGCTGGAAGTCTTCGGCGCGGGCCTGATGCCGCGATTGTTGCTGGCCGGACTGAACGGGAGAGAATGATCAATCCCCGTTCGGCAGGCGATTTACCGCGAGCCAGTAATATCCCGCGTGCCGGGCGACCTCCATGAGTGCGGGGAAGTCTATCGGTTTCACGACGTAGCTGTTTACCCCCAGGTCGTAGCTGCGCACAACATCGATTTCCTCGTTTGAAGAAGTCATTACCACGACCGGGATCTTCCTTGTTCGATCGTCCGCCTTGATCCTTTCAAGCAGCTCGATGCCGCCGAGTCTGGGCATTTTCAAATCGAGCAGAATCAGGCGCGGCAGGACGTTTTCACGGCCTGCATAGGCTTCCTGGCACAACAAAAAATCCAAAGCCTCCTGTCCGTCCTTGACCCAGTGCAGCTTGTTCGCGAACCCGCCCTCCTGCAACGCGCGCACCATGAATTCCGCATCATGCGGATTGTCCTCGACCAGAAGGATCTCCACCTGCTCAAATGTGTCCACGAAGCACCTGCCTTCCGGTGCCGGGGATGATGGAATAGCGGTTGATGTTCGCTCCTTCAAAAGGTCGACGTTTGGGCCACCAGGGATGCCTTCGGCTGTTGCGCGCCGGGTTGTCCGGGGTACTGCTTGACATTGGAATACTATTGAATCCGCGACTCGCGCGGCATCGGGGAAATCCCCGACATTGGCCTGGGGAAAGACCTGAGAGCCCGGTATCTCCGCATTTATCCCGATGGTTCGGGC
>CAZQJF010000717.1:0-2124 GCA_964593735.1 uncultured Streptomycetaceae bacterium
GAAAGAAGTGGTCGATACGGCTGCAATTCGAACGGCATTCGTCGTATTATTCAGCGTTGAACCCAACACACACCAAGCGCATTACCGGGATCCTCGTGGGCGTTGCTCTGGCCCTTGCCGGTATGGCGCCCTCTGATGGCCGTGCTGCAGAGGCCGTCGCCCCCGCGCTTCCGGCGCCATCGGCGTCGTCGGAAGCGCAGGCGAACGCCTCCGTCTCGAGCAGCCGCAAGCTGTCGTGGGAAACCAGCGCCGGGAAGAGCTATGTCATCCCGGCCCTCGAAATCATCGGTTTCGACACCCTGCTGAACGTTTTCGACCGCGCCTATTTCGGAGGCAACGACTTCGACACCAACCTGTCGACGGCCAAGCGTAACCTGCGCCGAAGCTGGGTGATTGATAACGATGGCTTCAGAGTCAACCAGTTGGGACATCCCTACCAGGGGTCGATGTATCACGGATTCGCGAGGTCCGCAGGCCTCAATTACTGGGAGTCGCTGGGGTACACCTTTGCCGGCAGCCTGTTCTGGGAGATCGCGGGCGAAACCACGCCGCCCTCCAAGAACGACCAGGTCGCAAGCGGCATAGGCGGGAGCTTCCTGGGAGAGGCGCTGTTCCGGATGTCGAGCCTGGTGCTGGAAAACGCCAACGGGACGCCGCGTTTTTGGCGGGAGCTGACCGCAGCGGCGATTTCGCCGCCCACCGGCTTCAACCGCCTCGCCTTTGGCGATCGTTTAGACGCCATCTTTTCGAGCAACGACGCGCACTATTACAGCCGTTTCGCGCTCGGTGCGAACCTTGCCGGGCAGAACATCCCCGGAACTTCGACCAGGTCCGAAGGCAGGGAGCTTCAGGCGGACTTTTCCATAGATTACGGGCTGCCGGGCAAGCCCGGCTACCACTACAAGCGTCCTTTCGACTACTTCGCGTTTCAGGCCACGGCCTCGAGCGCTAACGTGTTCGAGAACGTCATGACGCGCGGATTGCTGCTCGGGAAGGATTACGATCTCGGTAAACAGTACCGGGGAGTGTGGGGACTTTACGGCAGCTATGACTACCTTTCACCTCAATTCTTCCGTGTATCGAGCACTGCGCTTTCGCTCGGCACGACGGGGCAGTTGTGGCTTACCGATTCGATCGCATTGCAAGGAACGGCCATGGCCGGCGCGGGCTACGCGGCGGTCGGCACCGTGCGGGGTGTCGGTGGCGAGCGCGACTACCATTACGGCGTTGCGCCACAAGCCCTCGTGGCGCTGCGCCTGATTCTGGGCGACAAGGCCTCGCTCGACGTGTCGGGGCGCGAGTACTTCGTCACCCGCGCAGCCTCCGCCGACAGCGGCGGACGCGACAATATCGCCCGCCTGGACGTGGCGCTTACCTGGCGCATAAACAAACAACACGCGATCGCGGTCAAGTACGTGATTTCGCGTCGCGAAGCGACCTTTCCCGACCTCGGCGACCGGACGCAGCAGCGCGGAACGTTCGGTATTTTCTACACGCTCCTCGGCCTCGACCGGTTCGGCGCCGTGGAATGGAGGTAGCGCGCTCCCGTAGCCTGTCCCGCGGCCGCGTCGAAGTCCCGGCAACGGGCGTATCTCCTCACGTGCATCTCGTCATCCGTCTACTCACTTCTTCTCTCTGGACATCGCTTTTTTCGGCTTCGCTGCTTTCGCCATTGCCGCCTGCGTCGTCTGCGTAACCGCGAAGCAGTAGATCAACCCCGCGCCGCCCGTGCTGACCAGGGCCGGGTGACTGCAGCCCTTGGAGCCGTGCGAAGAGTTCCAGGACACCGCCGGGGCGTCGTCGCGCAGGCCCCAGCGGTCGTGATGCCCTACGATCGCGGAGCCGCTGCCGCTGCTGGTCCAGTTGGCGCAGGTCGCTTCCGCCCCCTTGGGGGATGCCCTGCCGTCCGGCTCCGAGCCGGTGAGGACGTCGTGCTGGTTGGGCGATTCGGCGCGGATGAAAGGCTCGTTCAAAGTTCAAAGTTCCAAGTTGCACGACTAACCTTGAACCTTGAACCTTGAACGTTGAACCTGGAACCACCCGAGCATCACCAAAGGCTTTTCAACCGGCCCCCGTCGAGATTCAGTGACACGCCGGTGATGTAGCTCGCGCGCTCCGAGCACA
>CAZQJF010000718.1:0-2122 GCA_964593735.1 uncultured Streptomycetaceae bacterium
CGCCGACGTGATCAACCTCAACATCGGCGTGTCCTCCCAGAGCAAGGGCGAGAGCCTGCTCGACACGGTGGACAACCTCTCGGCAATGCACGCCGACATGTTCGTCGTGCGGCACAATGAGAGCGGGGCCCCGCACTTCATCGCGCGCCACGTCGCGCCCGAGATCCACGTGATCAACGCCGGAGACGGCAGGCACTCGCATCCTACGCAGGGCCTGCTCGACATGTACACCATCCGGCATTACAAGAAGGATTTCTCGAGGATCCGGGTGGCGATCGTCGGCGACATATTGCACTCGCGCGTGGCGCGCTCGCAGATCCACGCGCTCTCGACGCTCGGCTGCCCCGAGATACGCGTCATCGCGCCGAAAACGCTGCTGCCCGCCGAGGTCGAACGGCTCGGCGTGCACGTGTACAACGACATGCGCCGGGGATTGAAGGACGTGGACGTGGTCATGATGCTGAGGCTGCAGAACGAGCGCATGCAGGGCGCGTTGCTCCCCTCCGCCCAGGAGTTCTACAAGTACTACGGCTTGACCGAGGAGAAGCTGGCCGTCGCGAATCCGGATGCCATCGTGCTGCATCCCGGGCCGATGAACCGCGGGGTGGAAATCGATTCCAGCGTCGCCGACGGCAAGCAGTCCGTGATCCTGCCCCAGGTCACCTTCGGCATAGCGATCCGCATGGCGGTGATGAGCATGCTTGCCGGGAGTCGGCGGGTCTCGGGTCACGAGTCGCGGGTCAAATCCGACCAGCACGGCTCATCGAATGCGCGAGACTCGTGACTCGTGACTCGTGACCCGTGACTTGTGACCCGTGACCTGTGACGCGTGACTCGCGACGGATGTCATGAAAATCCACATCAAAGGCGGCCGGCTGATCGATCCGAAGAGCGGAGTGGACGCTCTGCGGGACCTCTACATCACCGCCGGCAAGGTCGTCGCCATCGGTGAAGCGCCCGCGGGCTACTCGGCCAACCGCGTGATCGATGCGACGGGGCTCGTCGTGTGCCCGGGCCTGGTGGACCTTGCGGCGCGGCTGCGGGAACCCGGCTTCGAGTACATGGCCACCCTCGAATCCGAGATGGAGGCGGCGGTGGCCGGCGGGGTAACGAGCCTCGCCTGCCCGCCGGACACCGATCCGCCGCTGGACGTGCCGGGGCTGGTCGAGATGCTCAAGTTCCGCGCCAGGAACTTGAACCGGGCCCGGGTCTACCCCGTGGGAGCGCTCACCGAAGGGCTGAAAGGCGAGCATCTCACCGAAATGGCGGAGCTGGCCGACGCGGGCTGCGTCGCCTTCTCCCACGCGGACGCGCCGCTCACCAACAACGAAGTGCTGCGCCGCGCGTTGCAATACGCGGCAACGTTCGGTTTTGCGGTCTGGCTGCGTCCCCAGGATGCCGAGCTGGCGCACGGCGGCATAGCCCACGACGGGCAGGTTGCGACCCGTCTCGGGTTGGCGGGCATCCCGGTGTGCGCCGAAACCGTAGCGCTTTCGACCATCCTGATCCTCGCCAGGGACAGCGGCGCGCGCGTGCATATCGCCCGGCTTTCCAGCGCCGAGGGTGTGGGCCTGGTGCGCCAGGCGAAGCGCGCCGGTCTCCCGGTAACCTGCGATGTGGGCGTGCACCATGCGCACCTGTCCGAGATGGACATCGGCTACTTCGACCCGAACTACCACCTGACTCCGCCGCTGCGCAGCGTGCGCGATCGCGAGGCCCTGCGCGCGGCCCTCGCCGACGGCACCGTCGACGCGATCTGTTCGGACCACACCCCGGTGGACATGGACGTGAAGCAACAGCCGTTCGCCCAGGCCGAAGCCGGCGCGAGCGGCCTCGAGCTGTTGCTGCCGCTGACGCTCAAGTGGGCCGAAGAATCGGGCTTGCCCGCGTCGGTCGCTATCGGCAAGATCACCTGCGAGGCGGCGCGCGTGCTCGACGTGGGCGCCGGTCACCTGGCCCTGGGCGCCGCGGCCGATATCTGCGTCTACGATCCGGAGCGCTGGTGGAAGGTGGGCCCCGAAACGTTGAAAAGCCAGGGCAAGAACACGCCGTTTGCCGGCATCGAACTAAAGGGCAAGGTCCGCTACACCCTGGTGGATGGCCAGGTCGTCTACGAAACCAA
>CAZQJF010000719.1:0-2113 GCA_964593735.1 uncultured Streptomycetaceae bacterium
GCGGCAAGTGAAAAAGCGCGCATGTTGGCGACGCGGTCGCTGCTGCCCGTCTTTATCGTGATCGTGCGCTCGACCGGCCCGCACACGGCGATGCACGAGTGCCCCGCGGGATCGCCATAGCGGTTGCCCGTGGGGCCGGCGGCGCCGCTTTCGCCGATGGCCCAAACCGTCGAGCAGCGCTCTTGCATGAGGCGGGCGAGCATCCTGGCCCAGTCCTCGGTAGCGCCGCGCATCCCGGTGAACATGTCGTCCCGCGTGTCCTTGAGCGCGAGCACCGATTTACGCGTGTAGAGCACGGCGCCGCCGACGAAATACGCAGACGCGCCTGGCACGGCGAGCAGCGCCGCCGAGATCAGGCCGCCGGTTGCTGATTCGGCAACGACGATCGTTTGCTTGCGCGCCTTCAGCCGCGCACCGATTTGCTCACCCAGCGGCAATAGCTCTTGCATGGCACCACTCCCAGGTTGTAAAAAATCTCAGCCACGGAATCACACGGAAACACACGGAACTTGAATCAACAGCGAAACCCCACGAAATGCACAAGAGATACGGGCGGCAAACGCGTCGTTGCTTGTTTTCAGGCCAACGATGCCATTCCTTCTTTCCGTGTCCTTCCGTGTGTTTCCGTGGCTAATTCTTGATTTTTATCGTTTGTTCGGATTGAGGTCACTGGTCACTGAACCACCGCGACGCCCGCGTTCGCGATCTGCTCGTCCTCGTGCGACTGCACTCCGGACACGCCGATCGCTCCCACGCAATCGCTCTGCACCATGATCGGCACGCCGCCCTGCATCGGCGTGCTGATCGGCGCCTTGACGAATCCAGGACGCTCCTTGATCCGGTCTTCCCAGAACTTGGTCGGACGCCGCGAGATGGCCGCTGTTTCCGCCTTGCCGGCGGCGATCTTTGCCGTCAGCGGCGGCACCCCGTCCATGCGCTCGAGGTACAACAGGTAGCCGCTGTCATCCACGATCGCGATGGTCACGTTCCACTTGTTCTTTTCCGCTTCGGCCTTGCACGCGGCCGCCATTTTCTGCACGTCCGAAGCTGTCAGAGCAGGTTTCTGGCGCATGCTGTTTCCCTTCAAGTAGCGACGGGTGTTGGGTGTCCTTCATCCTTCATCCTTCATCCCTCAGCCTTCATCCTTCGTTCCTCCATCGCCTGCCACGCGGTGGCGCGGATCGAAGACCACGCGGGGCGCGAGAATTCTCGTTCGAGATCTCCGAGAATGGCGCGCGTCGGCAACTGCGAGCAGGCGATGAAGAGAGCATCGCAGCTTTCGCGCATCACCGTCCGCGCCAGCGCAGCGATCTGCTCCGGCGTGATGGCGCCGAGTTCGTCGACGGTCTGCGCGCGGAAGCTCGCGAGGACCTCCACGCCGATGCCGGATGATTTCAGGAACTCCCGCAGCCGCTCGTTTACGAGATCGAGGTACGGCGTGATGAGGGCGATCCTGCGCGCCCCGAGATGCGCCAGTGCGGCCGCCATCGAGCTTGCCGTCGTGACTACGGGCTTGCCCGTCACATCGGAGATCTCGGCGGCGACCTCGGCATCGCGCGCGGGCCCGGCCATGAATCCGGCCGCGGTGCAGCCATACACGACGAGGTCGATGTCATCCCTGCCAAATGTCTCCGCCATGCGGATCGTTTGCGCGAGGTAAGCCGGCAGGTCCTCCGGTTTGAGCATGCCCTTGCCGCGCGGTATGCCCACCGCGCGGCAAGCGCTGCCCTGCGGCAGCCAGCCCAGCAGCTCGGGCTCCATGGTCGTATTGTTGATGGGCACGATCAGTCCGACGCTGAGCGGGATCTGCTTCATATCAGTGCAGGTCGAGCGCGTGGCGCTTGAGCGCCGAGAGCGGCGCAAACTTGAGCACGTTCTCGTGCGTCGCCTCCAGCACCACGTGGGGCGCCTTGCCGGCCTCCCAGGCCTCGACCCAGCGCAGCACGTGGAGGCACCAGCGGTCGCCCGCCTTCAGCCCGCGGAAGCGCATCTCCTTGCGCGGAGTGATGAGGTCGTTGCCGCGCTCGCGCGAGAATTCGAGAAATTCCGCCGTGACTTTCACGCACACCAGATGGGCCACGCCTGCCTCGCCGTGCGTCGCGCAGCAGCCGTC
>CAZQJF010000720.1:0-2106 GCA_964593735.1 uncultured Streptomycetaceae bacterium
GGGGACCAGGCGCAGGCCCCAGTGTATGGAAACGATCACGACGTCGGCCTGCTGCCGCACCTTCCGGATGTCGTCCTGCAGCGCCTGCACGTCTTCCTCGTACGGGATGGTGATGATGCGCGGCGGCGTGCCCGGCTGAAACTCCTCCGCCGCGTAGTGCGTATGCGCGCGCAGAGGTGCGATGCCGGCTTTGTCCTTGCCGGCCGCCTGGCCGTCGCGCAGCACCGAGCAGTACGCGAGGATCGCGATCCTGACGCCGTTGCGCTCGACGATGGCGGGCTTGCGCGCTTCTTCCTCGTCCCTGCCGCCGCCGATCACGAGCTTTCCCCTGGAGCGGAACAATTCGATGGTGTCGAGCATGGCCTCCGGACCCCAATCCATCGCATGGTTGCTGGCGATGGACACGATATCGATGCCGGCGGCATCCCACACCCCGGCCATGCGCGGGTGCAGGCGGCTGTGCTGTCCGCCGGGTCCAAGCGAATACTGCGGCATCCAACCCCGCTCGGAGTACGTGCGCTCGCACTGTCCCAGCCTCAGGTCCGCCTGGCGCAGCACGGGGGCGATCAACTCGGCGAACTCCTCCGTCGGCTCGTAGACCGGGCCGATGTCGCCCCCGCTCATCAGCGTTACCGTTGCACCGCCGCCTCCAGCCATAAGGCCTCCTTCAGGAGCCATCTCAAAAACGGAAAGCCGACAGGATGAACAGGATTTACAGGATAAGGTCAACGGCTCAAGAGTGTTTTCGATTGCTTCCGCCACCCACACTCGTCGAAAGCCGGTTTGCCTCCGTCGTCAGGCGCCGGACTTCCGCTAACCATTGTTCACGTGCCTGCCCTACTTCAGGATTGTTTTCAGCCCCCGTGATCTGCGGGACTTGGGAGAGAAGCGCCTCCATGGTCCAGACGCTCGCGGCCAATTCCTCGCGCGGGCGCTTCAATCGAGCGTTACTACTAGTGAGGCGAAAGTGAAGAATGGCGAGCGGCACTGCGACAATCAGGAGGACCAACCCCACCGTGAGTGCCGTTGCCGCCTCGGCCGACAAGCCGAATAGCCGTTGGAAACTCAGGTGGGCGGCAGTGTAAATCCCCATCAATGCCAGCGAGATGGCTAATCCCCGCAGGGTCACAGTGGATCGGCCCGCCGACACTGGCTTGCTGGGGCCCGCAGCGGACTCCTTGATCGCGCGCATCATGAGCTCAAGCTCGTCCGCCATCGCCAACTGTCGTTGTCTTCTTTGCGGATCGCTATCCTTCTGTGCAAGATCCCGGAGCGTCCGCAGATCGGCCTCAAGTTGCGCGCACCGCTCGATAACTTGCTGGTTCATACTGTCTTATGTTTGCCCCCCTTCTACGCTGCCGCCACCCGCGTGCCGCCGGCTTCTCCCGCGATGATCGCGGTCATCTCGCGCGCTTCCTTCAGGTTCTCGAAACCCTGTATCACCGAGTAGAGCGCGGCGACGCGCTCGCGCGGCAGCGCGCGCGCTGCGCAGTTGTCGAACTTCTCCTTCAGCAGCGAGGCGGGCAGGGGGTTCTCGGTGGTGCGGCCGAAGGGCTGATTCACTTTCGCCGAGAGCACTTTGCCGCCGCGCAGGCTGACCTTGATTTCGGCGCCGTAGTGGTTCTCTGCGGGGAACTGCGCCGTGGTGTAGGGGGCGGCGTGCACGCGCGGCAACAGCTTACGCACGGCCGGCGCCTCGTAGGCATTGCCGTCGAAGTGCTCGATCGTGATGCGCCGGTCCAGGAACGCCCGGGTCATGCAGTACTGGACGCTGAACTTGGCGTCGAGTGCGCTCCTGGGTTCGGGGCGGTTCGTGTGCTCCAGGCGCCGGGCGTGGGTCCACACGTCGATGCGCTCGATGTCGTCGGCGGCGGGCTTGTGCTCGCGCGCGAGTCCGAGCGCGGCGTCGAGCGCCGAGTGCGTGCTGCCGCAGCAGGGGTATTGCTTGACGGCGATGCCGGGCGTCACGATGTCGAGGGGCTGAGCCCACGCGGGCAGGACCTTCCCGGCGTCGTAATTGCCTTCGCCGTTGAAGACGTTGAAAAAGCCCTGCTTGTGCTCGAAGGCATTGGAGTTTGCCGTGAACCCGTCGCGCGCGAGCAGCGC
>CAZQJF010000721.1:0-2101 GCA_964593735.1 uncultured Streptomycetaceae bacterium
AGCTCGGTGGAGGCTGAGGGCATGATCCGGCCGGGTGCTTTCTTGAGGAATCAGCAAGGATGAGCGCCGATGATCGGCAGGACTTTTCATAGCCGATCGGGCTGTCCCGGGCGAGCCGCCACGAACGAGCCGCAATCCCGCCATTCCTATGGCGAGCTTTGTTTCTAAGGGTTTCTAGGGTCCAGCCAGGGGGAGATCACGCCGCATGGGACGGCTTGGACGCTATATTTTCGTGACCTCTGCCGTCGCCTTCGTCGCCGTGGTGAGCACGCTCACGCTGATGGTCTGGCTGACGCAGGCGCTGCGTCGATTCGATCTGCTCACGAGCCAGGGACAGACGCTCCTGGTGTTCGGCAGCATCATCGCGCTCACGCTACCGACCTTCCTGCTCGTGACTACACCCGCCGCCCTGTTCATCGCGGTCCTCTACACGCTCAATCGGCTGAATGGCGATTCCGAGCTTGTGGTGATGAGCGCTGCCGGGATCGGACCGTGGCAGATATTCGGACCGCTGTTCCTGCTCGCCTCTCTGGTAGCGATTTCCTCCGGGGCGATCGCCATGCATTACGGCCCACTCAGCATGCGCAGCTTGCGCGACCAACTGGCCAGAGTGAATGCCGACATCGTAACCAATGTCGCGATCCCCGGGCGCTTCACCACGGTTCAGCGCGGGCTCACGCTGCATGTGCGCGACCGGTCGGCCGGCGGGACGCTGCATGGGATATTCATCCACGACGCGCGTGAAAAGCTTGCGCAGACATTTATCGCCGAGCGCGGCCGCATCATCGACGCTCCCGGTGGCTTGTTCCTCGTGCTTGAACAGGGCTCGCTACACCGCAGTGGCAGCGACACCGTCGCCGGCGCGACTGCGCGCCAAGTGGACAACTCGATCGTCCAGTTTGAGCGCTATGCATTCGACCTTTCGCAGTTCACGAAGGCAATGTCGAAGGGCGTCTATCGGCCGTACGAACGGTCGATCGGAGAAATTCTCTGGCCCTCCGCCGACGACCCCGTCTACAAGAATGAGCCCGATGGTTTCCGCGTCGAGCAGCATCAGAGGCTCGCAGCACCCCTATACCCCCTCGCAACTTTCGCGATCGCGTTTGTGTTCCTCGGCGCGCCGCGCACCAATCGTCAAAGCCGATGGCTTGCGATCGCCGGCGCAACCGCGTCGGTGGCACTGCTACAGGTTGCTGCGTTCGGCATCCTCGGCCTGTTGGCGCGCTCGCCAATCGGCGTCCCACTGATCTATTTGTTCCCGCTGGTTGCCATTGCGCTGGGCCTGGCAGCGGCCGGCGGACGGATCCAGGTGCGAGCGCCTCGCTTCCTGCAGCGCTTTGCCGACGCGCTGGTCAAGCGCGTTGAACGCCTGGAAGCCGCATAAGGATCGACGATGATCGCGTTCGGAAAATTGGGACGATATTTCGGGCTGCATTTTCTCGGCGCGCTCACGATCGTTTTTTCGTCCTTGCTCGCGCTGATCGCCATCATCGACTTCTTCGAGTTCACTCGACGTCTGGGCGAGCGAAAAGGCGCGACGGTGCTCGATATCGCCGAATTGGTGGCCCTTCGGCTTCCCGTGTTCTCCGAACAGATGCTGCCGTTCTCCGTGATGATCGCCGCGATGGGCTCGTTCCTCATCCTGTCGCGCCGGCATGAGTTCATCGTCGCGCGTTCGGCTGGAGTATCGGTGTGGCAGTTCGTCGGGTTCGCAGTCGTGATTGCCGCATCGATCGGCGTGTTCGCGACTGCGGTCTACAGCCCATTGTCATCGGCGGCTTGGGACCGAGCGGTGCGGATGGAAGCCACGATGTTCGACGATAACTCGACTTTGTTCCAATCCAATACCGACGGCCTATGGCTGCGCCAGCAAAGCGTCGATGGCAATGCGATCGTGCAGGCACAGGCTGCGTCGGACCAGGGCCGCAGACTCAGTGGCGTCCACATCTTCGCCTTCGATCATGCTGGGCGATTCGTCGAGCGGATCGACGCGAGGTCGGCCCAGTTGCAGCCCGGCACGTGGGTCCTGCAAAAGGCCCGGGTATACTCCACGACCAGCGCGCCAGTGGAATTCGAGACCTATCGGTTCAGCACGAATCTC
>CAZQJF010000722.1:0-2097 GCA_964593735.1 uncultured Streptomycetaceae bacterium
CGATGCCCTCGGCATGCCAGAGCTTGAGCTGCCGGCACGCCTCCTCGAACACCCAACGTCCCATCGGCAGAATGGCTCCCGTCCGTTCTGCAATCGGGATGAAGGAGGCGGGGGAAAGCAAACCCCGCGTCTTGTGGTTCCACCTGATCAGGGCCTCGAGCCCGACAATCCGGCCCGTGGCGAGCTCGACCTGCGGCTGGTAGTAGAGCTCGAGCCCGCCCTGCTCAACTGCCACTCTAAGCTCATCGGCGACGCGCACGCGCTCATGCACCTGCCGGTCGAGATCCCGGCTATGGAAGCGGTAGCGATTGCGGCCCCCGTCCTTGGCGCCGTAAAGGGCGAGGTCGGCCTGCATCATCATGGCCTCAGGCCCGGCGACGTCAGGCGAATACAGCGCGATGCCGATGCTCGAGGTGATGCGAACTGTGTGGCCCCCGATCACGAAGGGCGCCGCGAGCAGCTTGCCGATCCTCGCCGCGAGCGTGCCTGCCGCGGCGGGATCGGTGACCTCCGACAAGAGAATGGCGAATTCGTCGCCGCCGAAGCGCGCGACCAGGTCCTCGGGCCTCACCGCCTGCTTCAGCCTCTCCACCACCTCCTTCAGCAACACGTCGCCCATGGCATGGCCAAGGGTGTCGTTCACGTCCTTGAAGTCGTCGATGTCGAGATAGAGCACGGCGAAGGGCGGAGCGCCGCGCCAGCTCGCGGTGAACGCCATGGTGAGCCGCTTCATGAAGGCGCGACGGTTGGCGAGATTGGTGAGGATGTCGGTCTGCGCGAGCTCCATGATCTTGCTGTTGGCCGTCTCCAGCCGCAGCGCATGGCGGAGCGAGGCCCACATATAGGCCAGCACCGCACCGAACATCAAGATGACAGCCGCAAGGACGAGCCAAGCGCGATAGAAGCTGATCAGCCCTCCCTTCGTCCGCATAACGATCAGGTTCCAGGTTGCGTCGCCCACCTTGATGACCCCAGACCAATGAGGCAGGTCCGCGACAGCAGCTTTCGACGTTGGCTGGCGCGGCGCGCCATGGCTGGCTGCGGCGCGCGCATAGACTGGCGAAGCCTCGGCGCCGGCGTCCGCGGGGTAGAGATAGAGGTCGACGCTTTGCGGCAGCGTCGCTGTCGCAAGGATGACATCGATCATGGCGGTGGTTTGGAACACGCCACCGAGGATACCGAGAGTATTGCGGCGCCGCTCGGCGACGCTTTCATGGGGCAGGCCCTGCCGGTAGACCGGAAGGGCGACGAAAAAACCGGCCCAATCGATGCCGCTTGGGTTGCGGAGCACGATGTTCTCAGCGGTCGCCATCGTATCGCCGTCGCGCGCGCGCTGAATGGCTTGGCTTCGCGCCGGCTCGGAGTTGACGTCCATGCTGAGCACCGATGCGCCTTTGGACGCGCCGGCCGAATAGAGGATCGGATAATACTCGTCGCGCTGCGGCGAGAGAGTCAAAGGTCCCGTCGCCGACCAGGTGGAAATCGTGTAGCCCTCAAGTCCTTTCTCTCTCGCTTTGTGCTCGAACGCGGCGCGTTCGTCGCGGGTGACGCGGGGGCACCAGATGAGGCGCATCTTGCCGCCATGGGTGCCTAGGACGCGGCTGGTGAACAGCTCGAATTCGTCCGCATCGACCTCGACAGAGGCATCGTAGAAGGCGCGCACAGCGAGGATCTTGTCGAGATAATCGTTAAGCCCATTCTGGAGGACGGAGGCATAGTTGCCGGCGACGTTATTGAAGTTCGCCTTGGCGAGCCGTTCCTCCCAGGCCGACACGGCAAACCAAGCCGACACGGCGACGGCAAGACCAAGACACGCGGCCGCAAGGATGGGCCAGGAGTGACCCACGGGTTGCCACCTTCTCCTAATTTCGGATAGGTCCGGCATGCGGCGGCTAGCCTCTCATGGCCTCCCTGATCCACCGTTGCGGCACAAGAGGAGGACTCCCCGGCAAAGTCATGCGCGGGGCGCATTTCGTCGATTTCCACAAATGCCATAAATTGATTGATGCAGGATTAGGGGCTGCCCGGAAATGCAACCCAAAGGGCGGTGGCGTGCATGGACTTGTTCCACGAGCGAACCGCCCTCGCCGTCGCCGC
>CAZQJF010000723.1:0-2095 GCA_964593735.1 uncultured Streptomycetaceae bacterium
GACCGGTCCGGAGCAGCACCACGGCGTTTGACCGGCAACGCCTGCCGTCGCTAGAATCGGTCAACTCCTGCAGTGGGCGGCAGCTAGTAGCTGTAGCTATTATCCAGTAGCCACTTTGCAATAGAGCGTGGGCTTTACCACCCGCCAACGAAGTTCTGAGCAACCAGAGAGTCGTCATTCCCGCGCAGGCGGGAACCCAGGCGATTCAGTACGTTACTCGATCCCCGCCGTCGCGAGGATGACTCGTTCAAAGATTCCCTGATTACTGTCAAGTTACTGCCTCTCTTCGATGCTGCCAACAGACTTTCACCCGATCCTCCAGCGCTGGTGGGAAAGCCGGTTTTTCGAGGCTGACGAGCGCGGCCGGCGCGTGCTGCCGCCGACCGAGGCGCAGGTCGAGGGCTGGCGCGCGATACGCCGCGGCGACAACACCCTGATTGCCGCGCCTACCGGCTCGGGCAAGACACTCGCGGCGTTCCTCACGGCGATCGATGAGTTGTTGCGCGAGGGCCTGGAACGCGGCGTGCTGCCCGACGAGGTGCGCGTCGTCTACGTGTCGCCCCTCAAGGCGCTGTCGGCGGACATCCACAAGAACCTCGAGGAGCCGCGCCGCGAGATCCGCCGCCTGGCCGAAGAATCGGGCCTGCCGCCCGTGGAGGTCACGGCGGCCGTTCGCAGCGGCGACACGCCGCAAAGGGAGCGCGCGGCCATGCTGCGCACGCCGCCCCACATCCTCGTCACCACGCCGGAATCGCTCTACCTCCTGCTCACCGCGGAGAAGTCGCGCGACATGCTGAAGACCGTACGTGTCGTGATCGTCGACGAGATCCACGCCGTGCTCGAATCCCGTCGCGGCGCGCACCTGGCGCTGTCGCTCGAGCGGCTGGACCATGTCTGCGGCCGGCGCCTGCAGCGCATCGGCCTCTCCGCGACCCAGCAGCCGATCGAGGAAGTGGCGCGGTTTCTGGTGGGATCCGGAGCCACCGGCAAGTGCAGCATCGTCGATCGTGGGCACCAGCGGAAGATGGACCTGGCAATCGAGGTGCCCGGCTCGCCGCTGGAAGCGGTAATGGCCGGTGAGGTGTGGCAGGAAAACTATAACCGCCTGATCGAGCTCATCGAACAGCACCGCACCACGCTCATCATGGTCAATACGCGGCGCCTGGCGGAGCGCATGGCGTTCAACCTGAGCGAGAAGCTGGGGGCGGAGCGCGTCGCCGCGCACCACGGCAGCCTCGCCAGGGAAGTGCGCCTCGCAGCGGAGGAGCGGCTGCGCAGCGGCCAACTCAAGGTACTGGTGGCCACGGCTTCGCTCGAGCTGGGCATCGACATCGGCCACGTCGATCTCGTCTGCCAGATCTCCTCGCCCCACCGCATCGCATCGCTGCTGCAGCGGGTCGGCCGCTCCGGTCACACCGTCCGGGGGCTTCCCAAAGGGCGGCTCTTCCCGCTGACGCGCGACGACTTGATCGAGTGCGCGGCCATGGTGCGCAGCGCGCGCGACGGCGAACTCGACCGCGTGCGGATACCGGACAAGCCCCTCGACGTGCTCGCGCAGCAGATCGTCGCCGAAACGGCGGCCGAGGAGTGGGACGAGGATGCCCTGCTCGCGTTGCTGCGCGGGGCATACCCGTATCGTGACCTGACGCAGGGCGAATTCGACGACGTGGTGGCGATGCTGGCGGCGGGTTACACGACACGCCGCGGCCGGCGCGCCGCGCTGGTCCATCACGACGCCGTCAACCGCAAGCTGCGCGCGCGCCGCGGCTCGCGCATGATCGCGATCATGTCCGGGGGCGCCATCCCTGAAGTGTTCGACTACCGCGTCCTGCTGGAGCCCGAGGGATTGTTCATCGGCACGCTGAACGAGGATTTCGCGATCGAGTCTTTGCCGGGGGACATATTTCAGCTCGGCAATACCTCGTGGCGCATTCTGCGCATAGGCAGCGGCGTGGTGCGCGTGGCCGATGCGCAGGGCCAGCCGCCTTCGATGCCGTTCTGGCTGGGGGAAGCGCCCTCGCGCAGCGACGAAGTGAGCGCGGCGGTGTCGCGCCTGCGCTCCGCCGCCGATGCGCTCCTGCCGGGGCCTGACGTT
>CAZQJF010000724.1:0-2071 GCA_964593735.1 uncultured Streptomycetaceae bacterium
CATTGCATGGTAGTGAACCTGGTCAGGTCCGGAAGGAAGCAGCCACAGCTATTCTCTGCAAGTGCCGGGGGTAAGGCTCGCCACCATTTGCCCGTCGCGGGGCTGGCGGCCAGGGAGCGGGTAACAGCGTGAAGATGAGCGTATTCAACAACTGGACGGGGGTGATTCTCGCGTCGATGCTCGCTGCGGCGAGCGTGCCGGCGCTCGCCGTGGATGGGATCGCGGTCGAAGCGGGACAGGGCGATGGCGCCGACATGGGACGCGTGGCCGTCCAATGGGACTGGAAGAGCCGCTGGCTGGAGGGCAAGAGCTGGCACCTGGGGGGTTACTGGGACCTGGGAGCGGGCTACTGGCGGCGCGACGCACGCCCCGGCCAGAATGAGGAAATCGCCGAGATCGGGCTGACGCCCGTGTTGCGCTTTCAGCAGAACGACCTGAAGGGCGTGTATTTCGAAGCCGGGATCGGCTTTCACCTGTTGTCCAGCACCTCGCTGGGCGACAAGCGCTTCAGCACTCTGTTCCAGTTTGGCGACCATCTGGGCGCGGGATATCGCTTCGGAGACAAGGGCGCGTTCGATCTTGGATATCGCTACCAGCATCTCTCGAACGCCAGTATCAAGAGGCCCAACAACGGCATCAACTTCCACCAGATCCGGTTGCAGTACCATTTCTAGCAGCGTGATGCAAAACTCCGTTCGTCCTGAGCGTAGCGCGCATGCGCGGAGTCGAAGGGCGAACAACTCGTTGAATTTTGGCCGTTCATGTTTCGACTCCGCTGCGCTACGCTCAACCCGAACGGGGTTTCCAAGGGGTTTGCATCAACCTGCTAGTGACCGGTGACCAGTGACTCGTGACCGGTCGCTGGCGAAAAATCCGAACAGTTGGCGGTAAAATACCGGTCACTGTTCACCGTTCACTTTTCACCGATTTATCGTGACCCAGGTTCTCGCCCGCAAGTGGCGCCCCAGGACTTTTGCCGAGCTGGTCGGTCAGGAGCACGTGGTGCGCGCGCTGACGAACGCGCTCGACCAGCAGCGCCTGCATCACGCCTATCTTTTTACCGGTACGCGCGGAGTCGGCAAGACGACGCTCGCGCGTATCATCGCCAAAGCGCTCAACTGTGAGACCGGCGTGACCGCCGCGCCGTGCGGCCGCTGCCCGGCGTGCATCGAAATCGACGCGGGCCGGTTCGTCGATCTGCTCGAGCTCGATGCGGCGTCCCACACCCAGGTCGACAACATGCGCGATCTGCTCGAAAACGCGCTCTACGCTCCGACGGCCGCGCGCTACAAGGTGTACATCATCGACGAAGTTCACATGCTGTCGCGCAATGCGTTCAACGCGATGTTGAAGACGCTCGAGGAGCCGCCGGCGCACGTGAAGTTCATACTCGCGACGACCGATCCGCAAAAAGTGCCCGTGACCGTCCTGTCGCGCTGCCTGCAGTTCAATCTCAAGCAGATTCCGCCGCAGCAGATCCGTGAGCGCCTGCGGCACGTGCTGGACGCGGAGCGCGTACCGTACGAGGCCCTGGCGCTCGCTTTGCTGGCGCGCGCGGCCCAAGGGAGCATGCGCGACGCCTTGAGCCTGCTCGACCAGGCCATAGCCCACGGCGGGGGCGGGGTGACTGAGGAGTCCTCGCGTGAGATGCTCGGGGTGGTCGAGCGCGATTACCTGTTTGCCGTCCTGCGCGCGCTCGCCCGGAGTGATGGACCGGCGCTCATCGCCGAAGCCGAAAGGATGGCGGGCCGCAGCCTGTCATTCGACACGGCCTTGCAGGAACTGGCCACGTTGCTGCACCGGCTGGCGCTCCTGCAAACGGTACCCGGGTCCGCGGGGGACGACGATCCGGACGGGGCGGCGCTGGCGGAGCTGGCCGGGCTGCTCGCCCCCGAGGACCTGCAGCTCTACTACCAGATCGCGTTGCAGGGGCGGAGCGATATCGGTCTCGCGCCGGACGAGTATGCCGGCTTCACGATGACCCTGTTGCGGATGCTGGCGTTTGCCCCGGAAAATGCGGGCGCCGCGCGTCCGGTTGCGGCGGCGCAGGCAGCGGCGGCCGCTCCGGCGC
>CAZQJF010000725.1:0-2062 GCA_964593735.1 uncultured Streptomycetaceae bacterium
CGGGTTTCCACGCCCTCCGCGATCACTTTCAGGCCGAGAGTGTGGCCGAGCATGATCACCGCGCGCGCGATCGCCGCGTCGTCCGCGTCGCTGATCACGTCGCGCACGAAGGACTGGTCGATCTTCAGGGTGTGGACCGGGAAGCGCTTGAGATAGCTCAGGCTCGAATAGCCGGTGCCGAAGTCGTCGATGGAAAGCTGCACGCCCATATTGCGCAGCGCTGTCAGCGTGACGATGACTTCGGCCGGATTGTCCATGACGACGCCCTCGGTGATCTCGAGCTCGAGGTAGCGCGCCTCGAGGCGCGTCTCGCGCAGCGTCCGCGCCACCATCTCCACCAGGTCCTTCTGGATGAACTGGCGCCCCGAGAGATTGACCGCGACGGTGATCGGCGGCAGCCCCGCGTCCTGCCACTTGCGGTTCTGCGCGCAGGCCGTGCGCAGAACCCAGTCCCCGATAGGGGAAATGAGCCCGGTTTCCTCCGCGATCGGGATAAAGCGGCCCGGCGGCACCATGCCGAGCTCGGGATGCTTCCAGCGGATGAGCGCCTCGACGCCCACCACGGTTCCGGTCTTCAGCTCAACCTGTGGCTGGTAGTGCAGCAGGAACTCTCCGCGCTCGAGCGCGTGCCGCAGCTTGCCGTAGAGGTCGATGCGCTCCCCGATCCGGGCATTCATCTCGGGCGCGTAGAACTGCATGTTGTCCTTGCCGCGGTCCTTCGCCCGGTGCATGGCTGCGTTGGCATTGCGCAGCAACGCCTCGACGTCCTTGCCGTCCTGCGGGTAGAGCACCACGCCGGCGCTGGAAGTGATATAGATTTCCCGTCCGTCCACGTCGAAGGGCAGGGCCAGGGCGTCGCGCACCCGCTGCAGCTCGGCGGTGACGGCGTCCTCGTTTGAGTGATCGAAGGATACGAGCGCGAACTCGTCGCCCGCGATACGCGCCAGGGTGTCGACACTGCGCACGCTGGCGGAGACGCGCAGGGAGAGATCTTTCAACACGCGGTCGCCGTTGTCACGCCCGAGCGTGTCGTTGATCAGCCCGAAGTTGTCCAGGTTGAAGAGCGCGACCGCAACCAGCGTGTGGTAACGGTCGGCGTGAACTATTGCCTGCCGGATGCGGTCCTGCATCAGGTTGCGGTTGGGCAGCCCGGTCAGCACGTCATGGTTGGACTGGAATTCGAGCGCCTCCTGAT
The DNA here is from genome assembly GCA_964593735.1 of uncultured Streptomycetaceae bacterium. GTDB lineage: Bacteria > Pseudomonadota > Gammaproteobacteria > Burkholderiales > SG8-41 > SG8-41. The sequence goes on from CAZQJF010000725.1 coordinate 1,196, forward strand.
AGCGCTTGATTTCGGTTATGTCGTTGAGCACGCCCACGTTATGCGTAACGCGGCCCGATTCATCGCGCACCGGGGCGATCGTAAAATCGTTCCATAACAGGCTGCCGTCCCGCCGGTAGGTGCGGATCACTGCGCGTTCCGGGAAACCCTTTGCTATGGCCGCCTGCAGGTTCTGCAGGCCGAGCTGGTTCACGTCATCCTTGTGCAGGAGGAGCTGGTTGCGTCCGATAACTTCGGCCTCGCTAAAGCCGGTGATGCGCTCGAACGCAGGATTCACGTAGATGATGGGTTCACCTTCGGCGAGGTGGTCGGTAATCATGATGGCGTTGACGCTCGCCTCGATTGCCCGGTCGCGCAGCATGAGCGCCGCCTCCGCCGCGCGTATGGCTTGCATGTTGCGACTGAGGAGGAGGTAGAGCAGCCACGCCGAGGAAACGACGAAGAACCACCCGGTCAGGGTCTGCAGCCAGGTGATGCGCTGCAGTTCGAGGCCGAGGAAAAAGGCGAAAGGCAACCCGCTCTGCACCAGGACCCACAAGGCGACAAGCGCCGTGTAGATGCCGACGAGCCTGGCAATCCAGCCCCGATCCGCCCTGCTTTTCGGCTTGGCAGCCGCGTCCTTTGCCACTGACTCCTCCGCTATCAATCGTCTTTATATGGAGCGCGCGGGCCAGAGGCATCCGGGCGAAGTGTACTGCCGCCGGTTGCCGTCGCCGACCAGGTGGCAACGGCGAACGCTTTCGGCATGGTTCAAGCGTGACTGGCGTCTAGTATATCGCGAGAGCACGTTCCAGCACTTGGGCCACATGCACGGCCGTTCGGCCGGAACCATCAGCAATCTGATGTCTGCAACTCGTACCATCCGCA
>CAZQJF010000726.1:0-2058 GCA_964593735.1 uncultured Streptomycetaceae bacterium
TCGCGGTCCTTGAGGTTGGCGCCGTAGATCTCGGCGCCGAGCGCCCCGGCAATCGGGCGCACCTGCATCGTCTGGTATGTCATGGTCATTCCTGGCGACGGAGTGATGAAGTGATGAGGTGAAGGGGTCGAAGAAAGCGTCACCACCTTCACGGCAATCACTGCGTTGAATATACACGATGAGGTCGGCGCGCTCCCAGGGACGACGCCTGCAAGGGTCAGACGCTGGCGAGCACCTTGCCCCAATGCGGGTCGGGACGGACCACCATGCGGTCGCGCGACGCGTGTAACGCCGCCCAGGTGGTGGAGAGGATATTGAGCAGCACCGGCCGCCCGTGTTCGGCTTCGAGCAGGGGCACCGCGTGGATGGCGTGCCACAGCCCGCCCGGCATCAACAGCGCCTGGGCGTCGGGCGCCTCGCGCAGTACCTGCCCGCCCAGTTCCAACGCCAGCAGATGGTCGTCGGCCGCGCTGGACTCCTTATTCGCCTGCAGCGAGCGGGCGCGCGTCCGGCGTGCAATGACTTCGATGCCGGCCTCCGCCAGATAGCCGGTGAGCGCGTCGTTCACGGCGTCCGGCCAGCGCGTCGCCAGCGCAATCCGGGTCGCCCCCAGATGCTGCAATACCGCAATGTGCGCTTCCAGATCGGTGTCGCACGGCACCCCGGTCCGGGACTGAGCGTCGGCAAGGATTTCCAGCATCTTCCTTCGTCCCAGCGCCGCGGCGACCGGCACCCCGCTCAACGAGAGGCGGTCCACCTTCTTGCGGGCGAGGAGATCGAAGCACGCCCGGAGCGCGGGCATTTCCTGCTCGACGGCTGCCAGGCTGTATTCCTTCAGGTTGAGGCCCGTGGTCAACAGCATCATGCCTTCGGGAGCGACGCGGTAGAACTGGTACGCGTCCATGTCGGTGTACAAGTGCGGAATGACGTAGCCGAGCTGATACCACGGGTGGATGACACTCATTTCCGTCACTCCGCCTTCACCCCCGCGCGCTCCACGATCCTGGCCCAGCGCTCGACGTCGGACGTGAGCAGCCGCGCGAATTCCTCCGGCGTGTTGGTCTGCGGGTCTACGCCCTGACCCGAGAGACGCTCGCGGACGTCCGGTCGCGCGAGCACCGCCACGATCTCCGAATTGAGCCGCCGCACGATTTCCGGCGGCATGCGGGCGGGCCCGACGAATCCGTACCACAGATTCGCCGCGTACCCGGGCACGCCGGATTCGGCCACCGTGGGCAGCTCGGGATACGCCGGAGAGCGTTTCGCGCCCGTCATCGCCAGCGCCCGCAGCCTGCCCGTGCGCACGTGCGGCACGACCGACAGGCTGGTGCCGAAGGTCATGTAGACCTGTCCGCCGATGATGTCGGATATGGCGAGCGCCATGCCCCTGTACGGAATGTGCACCATCTTCGTTCCCGTCATGGTGTCGAACATCGCGCCTGCAAGGTGCCCGGAGGAGCCCACGCCGGACGACGAATAGGTGAGTTGACCGGGCCGGGCCTTGGCGAGCGCCATGAGATCTCTGACGTTTTTCACGGGCATGGACGGATGCACGGCGAGCACGAGCGGGCTCGAGCCGACGAGGGTGATAGGGGTGAAGTCCCTGATCGAATCGTACGGCAGCTTCCTGTAGAGCGTCGCGTTGACCGCGTGACCGCTCGGTATGAGTATTATCGTGTAGCCGTCGGGCGCGGACCGCGCCGCGATTTCCGTGCCGACGATGCCGCTGGCGCCCGGGCGGTTGTCGACGATCACCTGCTGCTTGAGGCTTTCGGAGAGCCTCGGGGCGATCGTGCGGCACAGGGTATCGTTGCCGCCGCCCGGGGGGTACGGCGAGATGATGCGCACGGGCTTCACCGGGTACGTCTGCTGCGCCGCCGCCGGCGCCTGCCATCCCGCCGCCACGAGGGCGGCTGCCATGAGCGTCAGTATTCTCGCGTTGATCATCCTGGCCTCAATTATCTCTTAGCGTGCATAACAAAACGAAGCTTGTAGTGCGCAGCTTTCTTTCCCTCACCCTCAATCCCTCTCCCGGAGGGAGAGGGAAGGCAAGCCCTT
>CAZQJF010000727.1:0-2056 GCA_964593735.1 uncultured Streptomycetaceae bacterium
CCTGCGCGCGGGTCTTCTCGTACATGTCGGTGAGATCGCCGTACTCGGGAGCGCGATAACCGTAGCGCACCCCGTCGTAGCGCGCGAGATTGCTCGAGGCCTCCGCGGACGCGAGCACGTAATAGACCGGCACGGCGAGCTTCATGTTCGGCAGCCCGATCTCCACCAGGTCGCAACCGAGTTTCTCGAGCTCGGCGATGGCCGCTTCGATGGATTTGATCACTTCCGGCGCCGTGCCCTCGCCGAAGAACTCCCGCGGCAGGCCGACTTTCAGCCCCCGCAAAGGCGTTTCAAGCTCGCGGGCATAGTCTTCCCGCTCGTGTTCGAGCGAGGTGGAATCGCGCGCATCGAAGCCCGCCATGACGTTCATGAGCAGCGCCAGATCTGCCGCCGTTCGCGCAATCGGGCCGCCCTGGTCCAGGCTGGACGCGAAAGCGATCATGCCGTAGCGGGATACCACGCCGTAAGTGGGCTTCAGCCCGCAGACACCGGAGAGCGCCGCCGGTTGGCGGATCGAGCCGCCGGTATCGGTCCCGGTTGCCACCGGGGCCAGCCGCGCGGCAACGGCGGCCGTCGACCCTCCCGAGCTGCCGCCCGGAACCGTCGTGACATCCCACGGGTTCCTGACCGGCCCATACCAGGAAGTTTCGCTCGACGAGCCCATCGCGAACTCGTCCATGTTGGTCTTGCCGAGGACTACAGCGCCGGCTGCGTTGAACTGCTCCAGGACATGCGCGTCGTAGGGGGATACGAAATTCGAGAGCATTTTCGAGCCGCAGGTAGTCGTCCATCCCGCCGCGCAGAAAATATCCTTGTGCGCAACAGGGATTCCGGTAAGCGGCCCGGAGCGGCCGGCGGCGCGCATCTCGTCTGCCGCTCGCGCCTGCGCCAGGCTGCGTTCCTCGTCGAGCGTGATGAAGCAGTGGAGCCGGCCATTCAGCTTCTTGATCCGATTGAGGAAATGGCAAGTAAGCTCGACGCTGGAGTAGTCCTTCCCAGCCAGGCCGGAGACGAGTTCCTTGAGGGTGGCGCGATGCATCTGAACGTGAGGGGTGAGGGGTGAGGCGTGAGGCGGAATCCACACCCTCGCCTCGCCTAACGCCTAACGCCTCACTATTCAATTACCTTGGGCACGAGGTAAAGACCGTTTTCGACCTGGGGCGCGATCTTCTGGAACAGCTCGTGCTGGTCGCTCTCCGTAACGACATCCTCCCGCAAGCGCTGCACGACATCGAGCGCATGGGACATGGGTTCGATGCCACGGGTGTCAACCGACTGCATCTGCTCTATGAGCTGGAAGACGCCGCCCAACTGGGCGAGCACGGCGCCGGCCTCGGCCTCGTCGACCGCGATCCGCGCCAGTCGCGCCACGCGCTTCACGTCGTCGAGGGTCAGCGCCATACCGGCAAAACCGCCTTAAAAATCGAAGCTGCATAGGGTATCATAACCGCCTGACGCGAAGCACCAAATCCTCAGGTTCCACAGAGGTTCCACAGCCGCCTAATACCTTATGTTCGGTTTCCTCAGCAGCTACTTTAACGACGATCTGGCGATCGATCTCGGCACCGCCAACACGCTGATCTATCTGCGCGGCAAAGGGGTCGTGCTCGACGAGCCGTCGGTCGTGGCGATACGCCAGGAGGGCGGCCCCAACGGCAAGAAAGTGATACAGGAAGTGGGAATAGCGGCGAAGCAGATGCTCGGGCGCACGCCGGGCAACATCACCGCGATCCGGCCGATGAAGGACGGCGTCATCGCCGACTTCACCGTGACCGAGCAGATGCTCAAGCACTTCATCAAGAAGGTGCACAACTCGCGGCTGTTCAAGCCGAGCCCGCGCATGATCATCTGCGTGCCTTGCGGCTCCACGCAGGTCGAACGGCGCGCCATTCGCGAGTCGGCAATCGGCGCCGGCGCGAGCAGCGTTTTTCTGATCGAAGAACCGATGGCGGCGGCGATCGGCGCCGATCTGCCGGTGGGCGAAGCCACCGGCTCCATGGTCGTCGACATCGGCGGCGGCACCACCGAGGTCGGCGTGATCTCGCTCGGCGGGCTG
>CAZQJF010000728.1:0-2055 GCA_964593735.1 uncultured Streptomycetaceae bacterium
ACTGAATCTTCACTCCCGTCGCCTTCACCACCTCCGCCCACGTCTTGACGTCCTGCTCGAGCGACCGCTGCATGGCTTCGGGGCTCTCTTTCATGGCCTCCGCAGCGTTGGTGGCGAAGATTTCCTTCGCCTTGGGACTGTCCACCGCCCTGGCGAACTCCGCGTTCAGGCGTTCGATCACGTTACGCGGCGTGCCGGCCGGCGCGAGCACCCCGGCGATTACGGCGGCGTCCACGCCCTTCACGGTCTCGCCGAGCGCGGGAATCTCCGGCAGCAGGGGAGAGCGTTTCGCCGCGGTCAGGCCGATCGCCGTCAGGCGTCCGGTCTTAACGTATTCGAGCGCCGCCGGTATGGTGGTCACGATGAGGGCGATCTCGCCGGTCAGCAGGGAGATCGTGGACGTGGACCCGCCCTTGTAGTTGACCGGCGTCACGACGATTCCCGCCCGCCACCGGAATTTCTCCGCGGCCATGTGGGTCACCGTCCCGATGCCCGAGTTGCCGAAGGTGATCCCGGGCTGCCGTTTCGCAAGCGCGATCAGCTCCTTCGCCGACTTCACGCCGACCGACGGGTGCGCGACCATGATGAGCGGCGAGGAAGCTACGGGCGCGACGGCGGTGAGGTCGCGCAGCGGGTGGTACGGCAGCTTCAGGTAGATCGAGGGCGTGATGGTATGCGTGGAGAGGTCGGTGAAAAGGAGCGCATGGCCGTCGGGCGGCGACTTGGCGATGTACTCCGCCGCGATCGTCGTGCCGGCGCCCGGCCGGTTCTCCACTATGACCTGCTGTCCCATGCTCTTCGTCATCTCAGCGGCCGTTACCCGGGAGAACGTGTCGGTCGCCCCGCCCGGGGGGAATGCGACCACCAGCCGGACGGGCTTCGAAGGAAACGCCTGCCCGGACGCGCCGGTGGCGGCCAGCACCCCCACTATCACCACAGCGAGATGTCCGTGGATTCGCTTCATCGTTTCTTCCTCCCTTTCTCGATTGCCCACCAATCACTCGTAATGACGCGACTATCTTCCCTCACCCTCGATCCCTCTCCCGAAGGGAGAGGGAAGTGCTCCCTTCGCCCTCCGGGAGAAGGGTTGGGGATGAGGGAGAAAACGCCGGTGCAACGTCCCGGATGAACTGCTCCAGCTGCGCGATCTGGTCGGTGCCGGCAAAGCGCACGCACAGATCGGTGACCCCGGCCTTCTCGTAACGCTGAAGCGTTTCCACGACAGCGGCTGCCGGCCCCAATCCCATCAGCCCGCGGAAATTCACCCCGCCGCCGTAGTACTTCTGCAGGAATTCGCGGGTCGCGGCCTCGGCGCTCGCCGCGTCGTTCTCGATGCGCACCGTCGTGTACACGCACATCGGGAATCCGGGCCGCGGCCGGTGGTGTTTCGCCAGCGCTTCGTCGCACGATTCGCGCAGCTTGCGGCAGTCCTCGTCGGTGAGGTAGGTCGTGACGACGCCATCGCCGAGCCGGCCCACGCGGTCGATTTGCGCCGGGATGAATTCGCCGCGGTTGCCGGCCGTGATCAGTAGCGGCGGCCCCGCCTCGTCCCAGGGCAGCGGCCCGGTGGTCTGGCCGGTCAGCTTGAAGCCGTTGCCTTCGTAAGTCACCGGCTCGCCGCTCCACAGTTTGCGCCAGACGACCACGTGCTCCTCGAGATCCCTGGCGCGCCGCTTGTGCTCCCGGCCGCAGGCTTCCCATTCGCGCACGATCTCGGGCAGGCTCCAGCCCACTCCCAATCCGAGCACGAGCCGGCCTCGCGAAAGCTGGTCGAGAGTGGCGAGCGCATGCGCAAGCACCGTCGGCTGGCGTAACGCGGGCAGCAGTATCGCCGTCCCGAGCCGCGCGCGCGTCGTGATGGCCGCCAGGTAGGCGAGCGTGGTGAGCGGCTCCAGCCGTGGTTTCGCGACCACGCTGTCGCCCACCCACAAATCCATGCCCGCCTCGTCGCACATCCGGGCGACCGTCCAGCATTCTTCGACCGGCGGGCGCCGCATCGACTGCAACACAACCGCGCGGTGTGGAAGGAGCACCCCTAGTCGCATTCGTATCCTC
>CAZQJF010000729.1:0-2054 GCA_964593735.1 uncultured Streptomycetaceae bacterium
CCCGCTTGATACCACGATCGCGCTCTCGCACCTGATCTTCGAGGGGACGCTCGACCGCTTTCCCGGCCTCAAGGTCTGCTCGGCGCACGGCGGCGGCTTCCTGCCGTCCTACGCGCCGCGGTCGGACAATTGCCTGCGCGTCGCGCCCGAGAAGGACACCGGCGTGAAGCTGAAGAAGAAGCCCACCGAATACCTGCGGACCATGTACTTCGACACGCTCGTTTTCACATCGGAAATGTTGCGGCACCTGGCCGCGGAAGTCGGTTCCAGCCAGTTGGTCGTCGGCACCGACCACCCGATTCCATGGCACCAGGACCCGGTGACCCACATCTTGAACGCGCCGGGGTTCAGCGACGACGAGCGCAGGGCGATGCTGGGCGAAACCGCGGCGAAGCTCCTGGGGATCAAGGCTTGAGAGGCGTGAGCAGGCACATGCGGCAGTTGCGCGAGGCGCTCAAGCGGTGCGGGCTCAATCCCACCGCCGATCCCGACAGCGAGTTTTTCATCGGGCGCAATCCGGAATGAGGTGGTGACGCGGTGACGAAGGGGAGCCCCCTCCGGTGAAGGACTTTGCCGCCGCGGCGCAGCTCCGCCTCCGTAATGAGATCGAGGCGGCTCTGGTTCGTCCTGGTGACTCCGTCGGGATACGAGTACCCGCGTTAATTCTAGGGGGCCGGCCTCCCTCAGTCCATGGACTGCCCGCCGCTTCAGCCGCCGGGGGTTACCCGGATGTTCATGCGCGCGAAGTGTGAATAACACACAAAATAAATGCGCATTGGACCGCGGAATGGATTTCCGTCCAGGCGCAGGATTCACTGGCAGCAACGAGAACACGGTCCTATATCGGCACATCAACAATGGAGAGCACTATGAGAACCACGCGCAGTACGGTCGTCAAGTCGGAAGGTATGTTTCGCTCTGCGAGATATCGCGTAGTGGGGCTGGTGCTGGGTTGCACCTTTACCGGCGGCGCGTACGGCCAGACGGCCGACCGGATTGCCATAGACGGGTCAACCGGGGTAACCCCCCTGGTAGCCGCACTCGCCAAGGCATACCGGGAGCGACACCCGGCCGTTACGGTGGAGATAGGAAAAGGGCTGGGCACCAAGGCGCGCATAAAAGCCCTGGCGGAGGGCAGCATCGATATCGCGATGGCAAGTCACGGACTGGTCGTCGACGACCTCGTCCGGCAAGGACTGGCTGTGCAGGAGATTGCCAAGGTCGCCGTCGTATTCGGTGTCAACGCCACGGTGCCCGCCACCGGTCTTGCCGACCAGCAAATTTGCGATATCTATTCGCGCCGGCTCGTCAGCTGGAAAGAACTGGGAGGGTCCGATCTGGCGGTCGCCCCGCGGACGAGACCCGACACTGAGGTCGATGCCGAAGTCGTCAGGCGGCGGGTTGGATGCCTGACTCAACTGCAGATGCCGGACGGTGTGCGGGTGATGTCCAAATCCGGGGACATGGCGAGAGAGCTCGCCGTCACGGCAGGGGCTATCGGCATGACCACCATGACGGTCGTGGAACAGAGCCAGGCGCGGATCAAACCGCTGGCGTTGAACGGTATCGAGCCGACCGCGGAAAACGTGCGCAGCGGCGCCTACGGGCTCACGCGCGACTCGTTCCTCGTCACCAAGGCGGCGTCTTCCCCGGCGGTCGTCGGGTTTCTCGAATTCGTGCGCAGTCCGGAGGGCAAGCGGGTAATCAGCGCCAATGGCGCGGTGCCGTCGGATTGATCGAGCCGCTTGGTATCGCAGTTAGAGTTAGCCGGCGGTCAGGCACCCGCCGATCGCTGGTGGCGGTAACACCGCGGAGCAGCAGCTATTGCGTTTTCCCCGGCAATGAGGCATGTACTCGGCACGTGCTTTCAAAAACGGGGACGCAATGCCGGAGATCGGGCCGGATCGACAACTGCTTGCCATCATGGTGGCCGACGTTGCCGGGTATAGCCGCCTCATGGCGGCTCAGGAACGAAGCACTCACGAAACGCTGAAAACGCATCGGGATTGTTTTCGCGAGCACATCGCCCGGTTCAACGGACGGGTGATTGATTT
>CAZQJF010000730.1:0-2035 GCA_964593735.1 uncultured Streptomycetaceae bacterium
TTTCCGTGTGGTTCCGTGGCTACGTCTTTAGCCGATCATCAGCGCGGCGCGGCCGGTGACCAGGCCTTTGTCGAGGCGCTCATGGACAGCCTCGGCCTGCGCGAGCGGGACTTTTTCGGTGACCAGGGGCCACACTTCACCCCGCGCAACGAGGTCGAGCGAATCGAGCACTTCCTGGCGCGTGGCGTAGCGGCTGCCGAGCAGCTCGATCTCCTTCCCCAGGAACTGGCGGGGATCGGCGGTGAACGGCTGGCCGTTGCCGGCGAGCATCACGTAGCGCCCGCCCCTGCCCAGCGCACTCAGCGCCGCTTCCTGCGTTCCATTCGCGCACACGAAGTCGATGGCGACGTCCACGCCCGTGCCGCCGGTCAGCTCCAGCAATTGCTCGGCGACTTTTCCATCGGAGGCGTCCACCGTGGCGTCGGCCCCGGCCTTCACACAGGTCTCGAACTTCGACGCCATCACGTCTACCGCGATCACCTTGCGGGCGTGCGCCCACCGCGCAACCTTGACCATGTGCACCCCCAGACCGCCGCCGGCCCCGAAGACCGCGACGGTGTCGTGCGGCGTGACGCGCGCCCTGCGGATGACTTTCACCGGGGTCGCTATCGCGTCGCAGATGACGCCGACCTCCGCCGGGTGCGCGCGCCAGTCGAGTTCCGGCGGTAGCCTGAGGAAGCTCTTTGCCGGCAGCTTGATGTACTCCGCGTAGCCGCCGTCCACGTCGCGCCCGACGTGGCCGCGGAGATTCTCGCACAAGGTTTCGCGGTTGATGCGGCACCAATGGCAGTGCCCGCAGGTAAGATAGTAGTACGCGGTGACGGCGTCGCCGGCTTTCAGTTCCGTGACTCCCTGCCCCGTCGCAACGATTTCCCCGGTGATCTCGTGCCCGATGATGCGCGGGTAGCTGACGGGCGCGCGTCCCGCCCGGGTATGGTGGATGGTGAGCCCCGCCCCACAGGCGAGTACCCGTGCGACCGCCTCGCCCGGCTCCGGCGTGGGATCGGGTACGATTTCCAGCGCGAATGGCGTATTCCTGGCCTTGAGCACCATGGCTTTCATGCGTCTCGTCCCCCTCCCGGTATTTTGCGTTCAGGAAATCTCTGCGCAGGCCCGACCGGCTGCCATCACGGAGCCGGTTTGAACTTATCGCCGAACGACCCTTTCGGCGGAGCGCCCACCGGTGCAACGCCGCTGCTGCCCCCTCGCGCCGATTCCAGGTTTCGGCGCGCATTTTCCACCGCGACTTCGAGCGCCTTCTGGCGATCGAAGTAAGCTTCGCTCAACCGGCTCCCCCCCTTCGCGGTACCGATGCGCTCGCCTTCGCGCGGCTCCTTGCCGGCCGCCAGCGCCGCTTGCGCATCGCTCAGCGCTTTCTCCGCCGCGCGCACCAGGCTGTCGGCCGAGTCGCGTCGCGCGCGGTCGGATTCGAGCCGTTTCACGGCCTGGGTCTCCTGCGGCGTCGGGGGCGCAATGCCCTTGCTGGCCGGGGCGACATTCGGCGCTTCCACTTTCACCGCGCCCGGCGCAGGCTTGTCGCCGTAGATCACCTTGCCGTCGGGCATCGTGGATTTGTACAGGGTCTGCGCGCTTACGGGGCAGGAAACGAGCCACGCAATCGCGAATAACCATGCGATGAGTGGGGTGCGGCTGTGCATGTTTCCGCCTTTCCGGAGAACGCCGGCATTGGTAGGGGGCGCAGCTGATTATATCAACGCGCGCGCCGGCGGCGCGGGTGCCAGTCTGCCCCGCGCGCAGGTAAAATAGCGGCCTTCCACGCAATTCCCGACTCTCCCCCACGCAATGCCCGATACCGGCCGCGAGGCCGCTCCCAACGCTCAGGACGCGCCCGCAAACGGCGCCGTGCGGCAGCACCGGGACGCGATCGTCATTCGCGGCGCGCGCCAGAACAACCTGAAGAACCTGTCGCTCGAGCTGCCGGCGAACGAGTTGATCGTGGTGACAGGCGTCTCCGGCTCGGGCAAGTCTTCGCTCGTCTTCGACACCCTCTACGCCGAAGGCCAGCGCCGCTACG
>CAZQJF010000731.1:0-2031 GCA_964593735.1 uncultured Streptomycetaceae bacterium
CATCTTTTCGTTTTCCGGTACACTGACCCGTTCAGGTCCCTAGCAGCCTGTCGGACTTGAAGTTCCGACAGGCTGCTAAAATGCGTAAGGAGTGTGTCGGGACAAAGTCCGACACACTCCTGGAGCACTGTGAATCTCCCGTGAAAAAGCTCTTCGGTTTCGACTATGGCGGATCGACGTTCGAAGTGCAGGGGTCGGGTTGGACCGGTCTCGAGCGGCTGGTCGTCGATGGCAGGGAGATCGCGCGCAAGCGCAACTTCCGCTATTCCAGCGCCTATGAGTTCACGATGGCGAACCTCGGTGCGCTCGTACTCACGTTTCACATTCAGTCGAATCAGGGAAAGGTCAGTTACGAGTTGAAGCGTAATGGCGCGAGCGTCCTCGAGAATTCGGCCGCCCTGGACCGGCCCGCCTGGTTAAGCAGCGCGGTGCCTGCACACGGCGCGGAGGCCCGGGATGCAACAGCCGCGCCACCCCAAAAAAAGGGGCATTGGGTCGTCTGGTTCGGGCTCGCGACGAAGATTTTTCAGAGCGGCAAGGCGCTCAAGGTTGTGCTTGCCGGCGTGGCGGTCTCGGGATGGACCGTTCTCTACAGCTTGCCGTTCGCACTGGCCTTGACCGCAACGCTGGTCTTCCACGAATGGGGACATCTGCGGGCGATGCGCCGCTTCGGCATCCCGACCAAGGGGATGTACTTGATCCCCTTCGTCGGCGGCATCGCAGTGGGAGAACAGGCCAGGACCCACTGGGAGGACGTGTACATATCGATGATGGGGCCGGTGTTCGGGCTCGTCATGACCGTCGCCTGCTATCTGCTTTACCTCGCCACCTCGAATCACCTGGTGGGACTGGTCGCGTCGGTGAGCGCGCTGGTGAACGTCTTCAACCTCCTGCCCATCCATCCGCTCGACGGTGGCCGCGTCGTCAAGGCGCTCGTGTTCTCGGGACGCAACCGCTGGGCGTTTCTCGCGTTCGTCGCAGCGTCCGCTGCTTTCCTCGCGGTCTCCGTGATGCTCGGGCTCGCGTTGCTGACGTTCTTCATCGTCATCGGCGCAATCGATCTGTTCTTCAGCTGGCGCCAGATCGCAAACGACAGGAAGGCGCCACTCAACCGCTACGGCATCCTGTTTTCAGCGGCGTGGTATGTGTTGACCATTGGCCTCTTCATCGCGATCATCATCCTCATCGCCGGCAGCCGTCTTCCCGGTTCGGAGATCGCTGTGCACATCCTGCAGTCCTGAGGAACCATCGCGGTCCGACGCGATATTCTCAGATCACCCATAAGCGAGCCACCGCGCTTCAGAAGCACGGCGCGCTCTACCAACGTTCAGGGACATCACGTCAAGTCGTGGAGCAAGGCGCGAAGCGCAGATTCGAGCTCGCGCTTCGAATCGGCGGCGCCGGAGCGGCGGCGCCACGCAACGTGGCCGTCAGGACGCACGAGCACCGCACCGTCAGCTTCTATGCCGTACGCCGACAGCCATTGCTCGTCGGGATCGCCAACCTCCGCGCCCGCGCCGACCGTCAGGGCGCTCAGCGGGACGCCGAGGGATGCGCCGGCCGCGCAGGCCGCATCGCGCCACGGCTTGCCTTGCGGGCCCGCAAAGAGCGTGAATCGCATGTCGAGCAAGTCGTGCGTCGACATCCGGCGACCGCCGCGCTCCAGCCACACGTGCGGCGCACGGCTGCCCGGCCGTGCGGATGGCACGTAGTCCGCCACCGGATTCGCGACCACCGGCAGCGAGGTTCCATCGGGGATCACGGCGGTCGAGGCGTAGCACGCTCCGAAGATCATGCCGAGCTCGTTGTGAAACTCGGGGCGTGCGAGCTTTGCAGGGGCGCTGGAAGCGCTGGCGGGCTGCGGACCGCGTCCCATCGAAATGGCGGTTTCCAGGCACTGCTCGGTAACAAACTGTCCAAAGGGCCGGCGCTCGGCTTCGTAGGTGTCGAGCAGGCCGGCTCCCGCCCATCCGTTCAGCACGGCGGCGAGCTTCCAGGCGAGGTTGTGCGCGTCCTGCACGCCCGTGTTGA
>CAZQJF010000732.1:0-2030 GCA_964593735.1 uncultured Streptomycetaceae bacterium
TTCCTCGGCGAGGCGCTGTTCCGCATGTCGAGCCTGGTGCTCGAGAAGGCGGACGGCGTTCCCCGCTTCTGGCGGGAGGTCGGCGCGGCGGTGATTTCTCCGGCCACGGGCTTCAACCGCCTCGCCTTTGGCGATCGCTTCGACAAGAGCTTCTCGAGCAACAACCCCGTCTACTACAGCCGCGTGGGGCTCGGCGCAGTGGGCACCGCGCAGAACGTCCAGGGCACCTCCACGCAGCTCACACGCAACGAGGTGCAGGCGGACTTCTCGCTGGACTACGGCCTGCCGGGAAGCTCGAACTACGCCTACAGGCGCCCATTCGACTACTTCACCTTCCAGGCCACGGCTTCGAGTGCGAACGTGTTCGAGAACGTGATGACGCGCGGGCTGCTGGTCGGCAAGAAATACGAGGCAGGCAAGGATTACCGGGGGATATGGGGACTCTACGGCAGCTATGACTACATCTCGCCGCAAACCTTCCGCATATCGAGCACGGCGCTGTCGCTCGGCACCACCGCCGAGTGGCGGCCGGTCGGTGGCATCGCGCTCCAGGGCTCGGCACTCGCGGGCGTGGGCTATGCCGCGGCCGGAACCGTCAAAGGCGTCCGTGAAGACGACTACCACTATGGCGTCACGCCGCAGGGCCTCCTCGCGATGCGCCTGATTTTCGGCGACACGGCCTCGCTAGACGTGACGGGACGCGAGTACTACGTGAAGCGCGCGACCTCCGGCGGCAGGGCAGGCCACGACAACATCGCCCGCGCGGACGTGGCGCTGACCGTGCGCATCCACAAGCAGCATGCGATCGCGATCAAGTACCTGTGGAACCGCCGCGATGCGACCTACCCCGACCTCGGCGACAGGACGCAGGCACGCGCGACCTTCGGCATTTTCTACACGCTGCTCGGGCACGACCGCTTCGGCGCCTTCGACTGGCGCTGAGGACGCCGGGCTTCCAGCCGCGTTCCTCGGCGCAGCACCCGAAGATAGTCTGATCAATCCCGAACGCAACACCAGGCAGATGGCGAGCAAGTTGCAGGCGGCCGGCGTTCCGGTCACCATGCAGTTTTATCCACGCACGAATCACATCACTTTGATCGGCGCATTTGCCGCGCCTTTGCGATTTCTGGCGCCGGTGCTTGATGACGTCGTTGAGTCTGTAAAACACACGCCGGCGCGCTAGATCGACGGCGACGCGAGCCGCTTTTTCAAAGGGGGGCAGCAGCCCGCCTTCATTGACCAAGTCCTGAAGAAACGGCGGCACTCGCGCGGGGAGCTCCATGGCGATATCGGGCAAGCACTCGTGGATCGAAACCTCGGACGTCGTTTCGATGTTTCCCACCCTGGTCTGGAAGATCCAGCTTCGAGCAGAGCTGCACGAAGCGATCGACGCAAGCGTACTCGGGCTGCTGCACTCGCTGCGGCAGGGGCTGCCCGCGCTGAATACCGGCGAAGCGTGGCAATCGGCCCATGCCCTGCACGGGCGGGAGGAGCTGCGCCAGCTTTGCGATTGCGTAGTCCGCGCGGCGGGGAGCGTGCTGCAGTTCCTGAAAATTGGCGATGCAGCAATTGAGGTCACCGGCTGCTGGGCGAACCTGTATGCACCGGGCGCCGCGCACCGCGTGCACAGCCACCCGAACAATTACCTGAGCGCCGTCTACTACGTGCGCACCTGGCCCGGCGCCGACATCCTCAACTTCCACGACCCGCGCAGCCAGACGGGCGTCATCCGGCCACCGGTTACGGAACTCACTGCCGCCAACACCGATCAGGTCGTGGTGCCGGTCAAAAACGGCACGCTGCTGGTGTTCCCTTCGTATCTGCACCACTCCGTCGATGCCAACGCCAGCGGCGAGACCCGCGTCAGTGTGAGCTTCAACCTGATGTTCTCCGCGTTCACGTCGGCGTTGAGCAAGCCATTGTGGGGCGAGGAATGAGGCCGACGAAGGAAGACCTGTTCGTCGTACGGAAGCACTCGTTTCCAATCGGCACGCCGACAAGCCACTGCGCGCGTCGTGGCTTCCGGTTTC
>CAZQJF010000733.1:0-2027 GCA_964593735.1 uncultured Streptomycetaceae bacterium
GGATTCGAAGTGCATGAATTCGACGCCGTGACGTCCTTATTGACAGCCAAAACTGGTCTTTTTACCCCCGCTCTGCTGCAAGTCTGCGGGCGGTTTTGCATTTAAGCAGCGTGTCGGAACTTCAAGTCCGACAGGCTGCTAGGTGATCGACTCGATTTGCCGCTGGGGCGTGAAATGGACCGGTTATTTTTTTCCGGCGTACTCGATCTCCCCTGGTGGGGCTGTGTCATCGCAGCGTTGGTGCTCACCCACGTCACCATCGTCGCGGTCACGGTATTCCTGCACCGCCACCAGACGCACCATGCGCTCGACCTGCATCCGGCCGTAAGTCATTTCTTCCGGCTGTGGCTGTGGCTGACGACCGGCATGGTGACGAGGGAGTGGGTCGCGATCCATCGCAAGCATCATGCGAAAGTCGAGACCGCGGAAGACCCGCACAGCCCGCAGGTGCTGGGCATCAATCGCGTGCTGTGGGGGGGCGTGTTCCTCTACGTCAGGGAGAGCCACAACCGGGAAACCATCGAGCGCTACGGTCAAGGCACGCCCGACGACTGGCTCGAGCGCAACATCTATTCCAAGCTCAGCGTGCACGGATTGACGCTGGTGGGGCTGGCAGACGTTATCCTCTTCGGCATCGTGCCCGGCGCGCTGGTGCTGCTGGCGCAGATCGTCTGGATCCCGTTCTGGGCGGCCGGCGTTATCAATGGCATCGGCCATTACTGGGGCTACCGCAACTGCTCCACCAGCGACGCCAGCACCAATATCGTCCCGTGGGGCATCCTGATCGGCGGTGAGGAACTGCACAACAACCACCACGCTTTCACCACTTCGGCCCGGTTGTCGAACAAGTGGTACGAGTTCGACATCGGCTGGATGTACATCCGTGTGCTCGAAATGGTGGGCCTCGCCAGGGTCAACCGCGTCGCGCCGGTGCCGAAATTCACCGCCGCACGCCCGACGCCGGATCTGCAGACGCTGCAAGCGGTGATCACTCACCGGTACGATGTCATGGCGCGGTACGCCAAGTCGCTGAAGCGCGCCTATGCCGAAGCGCACGACGTCCTGCTGTGCACTGCGCCAAACGACGCGCGCGCGCTGCGGGGTGTCGAAAGCTGGCTGCAGCGAGACGACTCGGGACTGCGCCAGGCCGATCGAGTGAGGCTCGCTGCGGTGCTCGAGAAATCACGCGCGCTGCAGACCGTGTACTCCATGCGCCGCGAACTGGTCGCGCTGTGGGAGCGGTCGACGGCGCCCAAGGAGCAACTGGTGCGGCGGCTGCAGGAGTGGTGCCGGCGCGCCGAGGGAAGCGGCATCCCGGCTTTGGTGGAGTTCTCTCACCGCCTGCGGTGCTATGAGTAATAAATATCTGATATTTCTGCTGATTTGGTGTAGTATTAGCACTCGCCGCAGATGAGTGCCAATCGTTCCATCCATCCACTGAGGAGTATGTCCATGAAAATCCGCCCCTTGCACGACCGCGTGATCGTCAAGCGCCTGGAAGAGGAGCGCAAGACCGCCTCCGGCATCGTGATTCCCGATACGGCCGCCGAAAAACCCGACCAGGGCGAAGTCATGGCTACCGGCAAAGGCCGGATCCTGGATGACGGAAAGATCCGCCCGCTGGACATCAAGGTCGGCGACAGGATTCTCTTCGGGAAATACTCCGGCCAGACCGTCAGGGTCAAAGGTGACGAGCTGCTCGTTATGCGCGAGGAAGACATCATGGGCGTAGTCGAAGGCAAGTAAGCGGTAAGGCAGCAAGCATCGGCAGCAGGTCCCCCCGTCACCGAATTACAGGAGAAGCACAATGTCAGCCAAGGACGTACGATTTCACGAAAACGCGCGCAACAAGATGGTTGCGGGCGTCAACATTCTCGCCGATGCGGTCAAGCTCACGCTCGGGCCCAAGGGCCGCAACGTGGTGCTCGAACGCTCGTACGGGGCACCCACCGTCACCAAGGATGGCGTCTCGGTGGCGAAGGAAATCGAACTGAAGGACAAGTTCGAGAACATGGGCGCGCAGATGG
>CAZQJF010000734.1:0-2027 GCA_964593735.1 uncultured Streptomycetaceae bacterium
TCTGGCGGTTCTTGCGGCCCTCCTCGTTGTCGGCGCCAGGGCGCGTCGAGACAAGACCCACCGCGCTGATGTAGCGCGGCGCACTCTTCAACATCTCGAAGAGCACGTACCCGCCCATCGAGCACCCGACGACGGCGGCACGCGTGACGTCCAGATGGTCGAGCAGATCGACGACGTCGCCGGCGAAATCGGACATGCCGATCCCCGCTTCCCAGCGGAAATCGGGCGCGACCGCGCGCCATCCATCGGGCATCGCGGCAAGGGTCGGCTCCCACATCGTGCTCTGCAGCGGGAATGCGTGGAGAAAGACAACAGTGCTGTGTGGCCGTTGACGAACAGCGGGCTCGGGAGGATCCGAAATCAGATAGCTGAGGGGCTTGTGGCCGACGGTGACGGTCTCACGGCGCATACACGATCATAGCTCAGCACCTTTACCGCTTCACGTTTCCTTCGAGCATCTCGAGAAGCTGGCGGGAATTCTGTTCGCGCGGGAACTGAAGCCCCAACAAGTGTGCGAGCGTGGGCGCGATGTCTTCGGGGCCGCTTTCCTGCGCGTATCGTCCTGGCCTGACGTCGCGCCCCATGAAGACCACCGGCACGTGGCGATCGGAATCGTAGGCTGAGCCATGTCCGGTGCCGCCGGCGGCCGAGTTGACGTAGATCCCCGGCTTCAACAGCACGTTCAAATGCGGGCTGCGCGGCTGGTAGAACGCACTCCTGAACAGTTCGAGATACGGATCCGACGTGGGCGCGGTGCTCAGCAAATCGTCGTGCGTGTAGACCCGTTCCACGAATCCCGTTGAAAGCAGCGCCTCGATAGCGGTCGCTTCGACTTCCTTCCAGTTCAGGTTGTGACGGCGCACGGCGCCTTCGTTGAGATAGACGTCGGTCGCGAAATAGCTGATGAGATCGGTCACCCCCGGATAGCGCTTGGCCAGCGCGGCGACCAGCACGTTCTGGATCTGTTTCGGCGCCACTCGGCGTGCGGCCACGCCCTGCGTCTGCGAGATCTCGACCAGCGGGCGCGAGCCGTGATCGGCCGACAGCACAACGATGGTGTCGTCGAGGCCGACCGACGTATCGATCTGAGCGAAGAGGCGCCCCAGAAGGAGATCGAGGCGGAGCATCTGGTCCATCTGCTCGTGGCTGTCGGGTCCCCATTGATGGCCGATGGCATCGGTCGCGGCGAATGCGATCGCGAAGATGTCAGTGTCCGCGTCCCGCCCGAGCTCGTGCCGTTTCATCGCCTCGAGCGCGAATTCCAGCGTCACCTCGTCGGCGAACGGCGTGCGGCGCAGCTCGACGTAATGCTGCGTCTGCGGCGGCTTCGAGGTGAACACGTGAGGGAACGTGATGTCTTTGCGATCGCGCTCCCCTTCGACGGCATCTTTACCGGCGTACTTCTCATACATCGCGACATCGTCGACCAGGCGGGTCCAGCTCTGCCCGGCAAATTTGTCCACGCTTCGCTGACGGTTCCAATCGGCGAGCCACTCGGGCGCCGCATCCATATAGTAGGTGCTGGTGATGAAGTTGCCGCCAGCGTTCTCGAACCAGTACGCAGCATCGGCGCGGCGGCCGCCCATCAGAATGGCCGAGCGATCTTTCATCCCCACTCCGACAACGCGCGTGCGCGGATTTCTTGTCTTCAATGCATCGCCGACCGTAAAGGTCAGCTGATTGGCGGGTGATGCGGACCTCCCCGCGCCGCCGAGCGGCGTCTGGATAGGATCGTCGATGACGTTGACGATGCGCCCGAGATAGGGATCCCACCACTCGTTGGCGACGATCCCCGAGTGCTTCGGAAGGGATCCGGTCAGCAGAATCGAATGCCCCGGCCCGGTCTCAGTGGACGCATGCCGGTACTTGGCGTTGGTGAACACCGCGCCGCGGTCGATGAGTGTCTTGAGGCCCGACCGATAGAGCGGCGCAAAGCGATCGAGGAGATCGAAGCGCATCTGATCGACCGCGATCACGAGGATCAGCTTCGGCGGCGCGGGCGGCGGTGCGGTTTGACCGGAGCCGAC
>CAZQJF010000735.1:0-2023 GCA_964593735.1 uncultured Streptomycetaceae bacterium
GTCCTGAGTCATTAGTTCGTTGATAAATCCGACACTAAGCTCCAGCCGGCGCAACCCGAACCCAATGACGCTCCGCGCGCAGCCCCGGTACCTTGAGCCCGGTGGCTTCCTGCAATTGCCAGCCTGCCGGCAACTGGGCGAGCTCCTCGTAGGGATAGATGCCTTTCATCGTGGCCACTGCCCCACCGGGACCGATCAGCCGGCCGGCGAGCCGGATAAACTCCGGCAGGTCCGTCAGCGCCCGCGAGACGACCAGGTCGAATCGCTGCGCTGTGTTCCACGCCTCCACCCTCTCACACACGACCGACACGTTATCGAGTGCCAGCTCGATCGACGCCTGTTTCAGGAATGCCGCTTTCTTGTGATTTGAATCGAGGAGTGTCACGCGCATGCCCGGCATCGCGATCGCGAGCGGTATGCCGGGTAATCCGGCGCCGCTTCCGGCATCCAGCAAGCTCGTACCCGAGACGCGCGGCATGACCGCGAGGCTGTCGAGCAGATGGTGGGCGAGCATCTTGCGCGGCTCGCGCACGGCGGTGAGGTTGTAAACGCGGTTCCATTTCTGGATGAGGCCGAGATATTCGATGAGCTTCCCGCGTGCCTCGGGAGCCAGCTGCAGGTCCAGCTCGGCGAGGCCTTGCGCGAGCGGCTGCGCAAGACTCATGCCGTGCCGGCGGCGTAATCGGGTTCCTGCGGCCGCCGCGGCTCGGGGCGGGCCCCGGCGAAACCGCGTTTCAAGTGCACGAGCAGGACCGAGATCGCCGCGGGCGTGATGCCGGAGATACGCGCAGCCTGGCCCACGGTCTCGGGGCGCTGCTGATTGAGCTTTTGCTGCACCTCGACCGACAGTCCGCGCACCTTGCCGTAATCCACGTCGGGTGGGAGGCGCAGATCCTCGTATTGCTCGTGACGCGCGATTTCTTCCTGCTGGCGCTCGACATAGCCCTGGTACTTGGCCTGGACCTCCACCTGGGCGCTCACCTCAGTATCCACAGCGGTATCCACGGCGCCGGCGCCGGCGCCGGTCAAAGTCATCAGCTGCGCGTAGCCGACGTCCGGCCGCCGCAGCAGGTCCGCCAGCGTATGCTCGCGCCCCAGCGGCTGGCCGAGCACGCGCTCGGCCTCGCCTGCGGCAAGCAGGCGCGGGTTGATCCAGGTCGACTTCAGCCGCTCCTGCTCGCGCGCGATGGCTGCTCGCTTGACGGAGAAAATCTCCCAGCGTCTGTCGTCCACCGCGCCCAGCTTCCGGCCGGCTTCGGTGAGCCGCAGATCGGCGTTGTCCTCGCGCAGGGAGAGCCGGTACTCCGCCCGACTGGTAAACATCCGGTACGGCTCGGATACCCCGCGCGTGATGAGATCGTCCACGAGCACGCCCAGGTAGGCTTCGTTGCGGCGCGGGCACCACGCCGCACGATCGGTGACCAGGAGAGCCGCGTTGATGCCGGCGAGCAGGCCCTGCGCCGCGGCCTCCTCGTAGCCGGTGGTGCCATTGATCTGCCCGGCGAAAAACAGCCCGGCGATGGCCTTGGTTTCGAGCGAACTCTTCAGCCCGCGGGGATCGAAATAATCGTACTCGATCGCGTAACCGGGGCGCGTGATATGGGCGTTTTCAAGTCCCCGGATCGAGCGCACCACCTCCAGCTGCACGTCGAAGGGAAGGCTCGTCGATATGCCGTTGGGATAAAACTCGGTGACCGTGAGCCCCTCGGGTTCCAGGAAGATCTGGTGAGAGTTCTTGCCGGCGAACCGCGTCACCTTGTCCTCGATCGACGGACAGTAGCGCGGTCCGACGCCTTCGATCACGCCGGTATAGAGCGGCGAGCGGTCGAGTCCGCGCCGGATGATGTCGTGGGTAAGCGCGTTGGTATGCGTGATCCAGCACGGGACCTGCGACGGATGCTCCTCTCGCCGGCCCAGGAATGAGAACACCGGAACGGGCTCGTCGCCCGGTTGCTCGCTCATGACGGTGAAATCGATCGTGCGCCCGTCGATACGCGGCGGCGTGCCGGTCTTCAGGCGCCCG
>CAZQJF010000736.1:0-2021 GCA_964593735.1 uncultured Streptomycetaceae bacterium
TCGGCGCCGCCGGGCACCGCTTCATCGCGCTCGATCTCACCCAATTCGGCGGTTCGGCGCTGACGGACCGAACGATCGAGGTTCCGCTGGCGCCCGTGCCCGGGATACCGGTCACCTACGTGCCTGCCCGCAATACCATCTTTCTCTCCCTGGCGCTCGCCTGGGCGGAGGTGCTGGAGGCGCGGGAGGTGTGGTTCGGCGCGAACGCCGTGGACTACTCGGGCTACCCGGATTGCCGTCCCGCGTATCTGCGCGCGTTCGAGGCGATGGCCAATCTCGCCACCAAGGCAGCGGTCGAGGGCGCGCACCTCACGCTCCACGCGCCCGTCATCGATCTGTCCAAGGCCGAGATCATCAGACGCGGGACCGCGCTCGGGGTGGACTACGGCCTCACCATTTCGTGCTATCAACCGGACGCGGATGCGGCCGCGTGCGGCCTCTGCGACTCGTGCCGGCTGCGCCGGGCGGGATTCGAAGCCGCGGGCATTGCGGACCCTACTCGCTACCGCGTGTAAGCAAGGCGGTTATTAGCCGCAGATACACACAGATAAACACGGACGAAAGTTCAAATCGCGTGGTCGCAGCTGAACTATCTGTGTGTATCTGTGTTTATCTGTGGCTCATTGGGTCTTAAACTACCCCAATGGAACTGACGATACACCACGGCGTACTCCTCCTGGCGTTCGTGATCGCCGCGGTCATGGGCGCGGTCATGAACAAAACGCACTTCTGCACGATGGGCGGGGTATCCGACTGGGTCAACATCGGCGATACCGGCCGCATGCGCGCTTGGGTGTTCTCGATGGCGGTCGCGCTCGCGGGCGTGCTCATGCTCGAGGCGGCGGGCACGGTCAACCTCTACGCGGAAACCTTTCCGCCTTACCGCACGCCCAATTTCGCCTGGCTGCGCTACATCCTCGGCGGGCTCATGTTCGGCATCGGCATGACGCTCGCGAGCGGCTGCGGTTCGCGCACGATGGTCCGCATCGGCGGCGGCAACGTCAAATCGCTCTTCGTGCTCGGATTCGGCGCGCTCGCGGCCTACCTGATGATGTGGACCTCGATGTTCGAGCAGGCCTTCATGCCCTGGATCGCTCCAACCACCGTCAATCTCGCCCGCCATGGCGTGGCCAACCAGGAACTCTCCACCGTGCTCGCGGGCATGTTCGGAGCCAAGGGGTCGCCGGCGGGGCACCTCATCGTCGGCGCCGCGGTCGTCGCCGGCATGCTGTGGTTCGTCTTGCGATCGGTGGATTTCCGCGGCAGCCGGGACAACATCCTGGGCGGCGCCGTCGTCGGGCTCGCGGTTTTTGCCGGCTGGTGGCTGACCGGCGGACCGCTCGGCAAGCGGTGGAAGGACTACGCCGACATGGCGACCGAGATCCCGGCGCGGGTGCAGGTGCAGTCCTATACGTTCGTGAGCCCGATGGGAGATTCCGCGCGCTGGCTGCTCGACCCCCTCGATCTCTCGCTGGTCACTTTCGGCGTAGCGGCGCTCGCCGGCGTGATCGCGGGTTCGTTCCTCTACGCGCTCGCGACCCGCAGCTTCCGTGTCGAGTGGTTTGCGTCCTGGGAAGATTTCGGCAACCACGCGGCGGGCGGCGTGCTGATGGGCGCCGGCGGCGTGCTCGCAATGGGCTGCACGATAGGCCAGGCGATCACGGGTGTCTCGACGCTCGCGATCGGCTCCATCGTCACCTTTTTCTCCATCGTGATCGGCTCGATCGGGACGATGAAGTACCAGTACTGGAGGATCATGCGCGGCGCATGATCCTCAGGGATGAAGGATGAGGGCGGAGGGATGAGGGAAGCGCCAACCGAGACCCCTCACGCTAGCCCCGGGTCATTTCTTCCGGGTCGCGGCGGTTTCGTTGACCCTGCCCCGGTCGGATCGGTAGAATGCGCGGCTTTTCAATATTATGAAATCGTGATGCGTCACGATTTCATGGGCGGTTAGCTCAGGGGTAGAGCAGCGGACTTTTAATCCGTTGGTCGGGGGTTCAAATCCCCCACCGCCTACC
>CAZQJF010000737.1:0-2011 GCA_964593735.1 uncultured Streptomycetaceae bacterium
TCCAAAAATACTAAAACCGGTCTCAAAAACGGAACACCAACAGGATTAACAGGATGAACAGGATTGCAACCTAAAAAACATCCTGTAAATCCTGTCATCCTGTCTGTTTTTCATCTTGACCCGCGCGTCATCAGGGTTTTTGAGATGGCTTCAAGCAAACCTGGAGCAAACACATGCAGATGTTAGCGGGAACGAGCGGCTATTCCTACAAGGAATGGCTGGGCCCTTTCTACCCGGAGAAGCTGCCCGCGAGCGAGATGCTGCGCTACTACGCCGGGCGTTTCGCGACGGTCGAGATCAACAACACCTTCTACCGCATGCCAGCGGAGGCGATGCTCGCGCGCTGGGCGCAGGAAGTTCCCGAGAGCTTCGCTTTTACCCTCAAGGCGCCGCGCCGCATCACTCACGAGAAGCGCCTGCGCGACGCCGGGCCGGAGGTGGCCGAATTCCTGCGCCGCGCGGCCGCGCTGGGAAACAAGCTCGGCGTACTCCTGTTCCAGTTGCCGCCGTTCCTGAGGAAGGATCTTCCCCGCCTGCAGGATTTTCTCGGCGCCTTGCCGTCCGGCCCGCGCGTCGCGATGGAGTTTCGCCACGTTTCGTGGCAGGACGGCGAAGTGTACGAAGCGCTGCGCGCGCGCGGCGCGATGCTTTGCGTCACGGACACCGACGAAGGCGATACGCCGTTCGTGGCCACTTCGGACAGCGGCTACGTGCGCTTGCGGCGCACCCACTACGACGAAGCCGATCTGCGCGCCTGGGTCGAACGCATCGCAGCGCAGCGCCTGGCGCGCACCTACGTGTATTTCATGCACGAAGACGAGGCGCTCGGAACTAAATTTGCTCAGCGCATCAACGAGTTGTGGCATGCCGCCCACGGATCCGGTCGAGCGGGGAACACCGATTGAACCTGGACGCTACTGCGGGGCGAGGTTCGCCGCCTTCACCACTTTCGCCCATCGCGCCGTCTCCACCTTCACGTGCGCGACGAACTCTTCGGGCGTCGAGGACCTGACCGCGATGCCCTGGTCCTCCAGCTGCCGCCGCAGCGCGGACTTCTCCAGCACGTGCACCATACCGGCGGTAAATTTCTCGTGTACGGGTTTCGGCAGCGGCCCCGGCGTGCAGATGCCGTACCACGCCGACACGTCGAAGCCGGGCACGCCGCCCTCGGCGAACGTCGGCACGTCCGGCGCCTGCGGGTTGCGCTGCGCGGAGGTGACGCCCAGCGCCCGCAGCCGCTTCGATCTGATCGCCGCCAGCGGTCCGCCGGCGAGATTGCCCACCGAGGCCTCGATCTGCCCGCCCATCACGTCCGTCAGCGCCAGCGCGGCGCCCTTGTACGGGACGTGCACGATATCGATGCCGGCGGTCAACTTGAACAGCTCTATGGAGAGGTGCGGCGACGCGCCCACGCCCGACGAGCCGAAGTTGATCTTGCCCGGGCTCGCCTTCGCCATGGCGATGAACTCGCGCAGCGTCTTCGACGGCATCGACGGATGGACCATGAAGACGTTGGGGACGCTGCCGATCATCGAGATGAAAGCAAAATCGCCGATATGATCGTATGGCAGCGACCTGGTGCGCGCGGGGGTGATTGCGTGCGACGCGATCTGGCACAGCATGGCCGTATAGCCGTCCTTGAGCGATTTCGCGACGATCTCGGTCGCAACGCTGCCGGCCGCCCCCGGCCGGTTCTCGATCACCACCGTAGTGCCCCAGTGCTCGGTCAGGGCCTTGCCCACGAGCCGGGCCGCGGTATCGACTCCCCCGCCCGGCGCATAACCCACGAACAATCTAACCGGCTTGCCCGGGAAAGCCCCTCCCGCGCCTGCCGCGGGCGCCTGCGCCTGCGCCGTCGAAGCGACGCCCGCGCAGAGCGCGAGGCCCCCGAGAAACACAACGATCTTTCGCATGATGTCCGTACTCCTTGATCGGGTTGCTGTGCAATCGCTCAGTCTAGCAGCCTGTCGGACTTGATGCTCCGACACGCTGCTAAATGCAAAACCGCCCG
>CAZQJF010000738.1:0-2007 GCA_964593735.1 uncultured Streptomycetaceae bacterium
GGCTGCTAGTTGAGCTTGAGCTCCTGTACCGTCTTCACGATCTCGGCGTACTCTTGCGCGACGGTTGCCTTGAGTTTGTCCGCGGTCATGCGCTCGCCGGGTGCGCTGCCGCTCGCCAGGAGCCGCTGTGTCATCTGCGGCGAGTGCATTCCATCGGCCACGACGCGATTGATTTCCGTGACGATTCCACGGGGCGTTCCGGCCGGCGCCCAGAGATAGTAGCTGTTCGTTATCGAGAAACCCGGGTAACCCTGCTCGGCGAACGTCGGCAGATCGGGCAGCGCCGGCGTGCGCGTGAGCCCCAGTGAAGCGAGCGGGTGCACTCTTCCGGTCTTGATCGCGGCGATCGCGGCCATCGCGCTCGTTGCGGCCATGTTGATCTCGCCGCCCATGAGCGCCAGGATGGAAGGCGCGCTTCCCTTGTAGGCGATGTACTTCACTTTCATACCGGAGAGCTTTGAGAACCGCTCCATGCCCAGGTGGACCGTGCTGCCGATCCCGGAACTGCCGGCATAGGTCAACGGTTTGGATGCCGACTGCGCGATCAACTCCTTGACCGACTTGACCGGCAGAGACTGGTGGGCGAGGAGTATGTAGGGCTGGGAGGTCAAGCGGACCATGGGCTCGAACGTCTTGAGGACGTCGAAAGGCACACGTTTCATCGCGCCTTGAAGCAGAAGCCCGAACCCGTTCTGGTAGAGCGTGTAGCCGTCAGGCGTTGCCCGGGCCGCGTGCGTGCTGGCAATTACACCACCCCCGCCGGGCCGGGATTCCACCAGGACATTCTGGCCCCAGCGGTCGTTCAGCATCTGCGCGGTTGCACGGGCGATCATGTCGGCCCCGGCGCCGGGCGTCACGGAAATGATGATCCGGATGGGTCGAACCGGATAGTCGGCTGGTTTTCCCTGCGCAAATGCCGCCGTGCTGAACGCGAGCACGGCTGGCGCCAACCAAAAGCCCAACTTTCTGATCACGGTATTCATGGCTCCTCCTCGAATGAGAAACTTATCCTGTCAGCGTGAAGCGGCTCTTGCCTGCACGCACCTGCAGACGATTGTTTTGCGTGTCCACCGTATTCTGCAGTGGTGCAAGTATCCCTGCCTTTGTCGAACTTGGTCAATCCGCGTTTCCATGCGGAGGCCACCGGGAAGTGGATGGCGCATCGAATGTAGTACCGCCCTCGGACCTTACGTACGTAATTTTCGCAAGTTCGATGCTTACACCGATGCCGCAGGTGTATCTTGGGGGGATAATCCGGGTCAGTATGAACAAGTCGATCCTGTGGGTGGTGGTGATCGTTGCGGCAGTCGGAGGCGCCGCGGCCCTCTACTATGGCCTGCAGAAAATCCGGCCCGAGCCGCAGGGCCAGGCGCCGGCGGCGGCTCCGTCTCCGCCGCAAGCCGAAGCCGGGGCGCAGGTACGCTACCCCATCCAGACCGGGATAAAACCGCTTCCGCCGCTGAACGAGAGCGACGCGGCCCTGCGCGAAGCGGTGCTCGGCCTGCTCGGCGACCCATCGCTTGCAGCCTTGCTCAACCCACAGGAGCTCGTGCGCCGCGTCGTGGCGACCATAGACAATCTGCCGCGCAGGAAACTCGCGCTGCTCCTCATGCCCGTGAAGCCGGCCGGTGGAACATTTCTCGTCACGGGCGGGGACGACGGGGCCGTCATCGGCCCGGAGAATCCTGCCCGCTATTCCCGATACATCGGGGTGGTCGAGGCCATGGATGCGAAGAAGCTCGTTGCGGTCTACGTTCATTTCTATCCGTTGTTCCAGCAGGCGTATCGGGAGCTGGGATATCCGGACGGCCATTTCAACGACCGTCTGGTCGACGTCATCGACGACCTGCTTGCAGCGCCGGAAGTGCGTGTAGCGGTGAAGGTCGTGCGCCCGAAGGTGTTCTACGTGTTCGCGGATCCGGAACTGGAAGCGCTGCCGGCGGGCCAGAAGATCCTGCTCCGGCTCGGCGCCGAGAACGCATCCCGAATCAAGGCGAAGCTGCGGGA
>CAZQJF010000739.1:0-2001 GCA_964593735.1 uncultured Streptomycetaceae bacterium
CGCTCGGTGAGATCGAGCGTGTACTTCTTCAGCGACTCGCGTTGCCCTTCCGATTCCGCGTTCTGCACGGTTTCGCCGCCGCGCACGGAATCTATCGCCTGCTCCAGCGCCTGACGGGTGCCGCCGTGCTGCTTGAGGAGCTTTCCGGTCTCGCCCTTATCCTGGGTCAGCGCCAGCAGGAACAGCTCGGAGGGGATGAACTGGTCGCCCCGTTTCTGGGCTTCCTTGTCGGTGACGTTGAACAGGTTGGCGAGCTCGCGCGAAACGTTCACCTCGCCCCCGGTCCCCTCGACCTTCGGCAGCCGGTCTATCGCCTGCTTGAGGGCGTTGCGCAGCCCGCCGGCGTTTACGCCGCTCTTGGCCAGGAGCGCGGCCATGCCGCCATCGGGCTGGTTGAGCAATGCCGCGAGCAGGTGCTGCGGCTCGATGTACGGGTTATCGGCGCCGACGGCCATGCTCTGGGCGTCCGCGAAGGCCTGCTGCAAGCGGGTCGTAAATTTGTCGAAGCGCATATGGATACTCTAACGGGTTGGCTGGATTGAGATATTGGGCGCCGCCGGGACTTTTTCAAGGGTCCAGGAATGTGTCGGACTTGGTTTCGACACATTCCTTAAGCCAGTTGATCGGCGAAACCATGGTTGACGTCGCGGTGCCCTGCTTCGTCCTCCCGCACGGCCACGATCACCTCGCGCAACCTGGCATCGGCCGGCAGCTTCCAGTAGTCAATCGCGATCTGCGGCGCGGGCACGTTGGCATAGGTCCCGTCATCCACTCCAGCGAGATATTCGGTGTAGCTGATGACCGCCTCTTCCTCGAAGTAGCCGACGATGCGATGCGCGGTCCTGGGCGAGAGCAGATACAACAAGAAAAAGCAGTTGTAGAACACCCCTTGAGTCAGGAGGACCATCAGGCGCTCGAACCTCGACGGCTTGGCGATGTGGATGAAAGTCATCAGGTGCATGCGCTCGTTTTCGGCCTCGTCGAGCAGCGTCCGTATCCAGCCGTGGTCGTCCTCGAGTCGCCGCAGGCACCTCAGGTGCTGCAGCGTTCCGCCGACCATCCCGGGCACGGCTGCGATGGTTTCCAGTACTACCGCGCGGTGTCCATAGCGCCGGGCAAAGAATGCATCCGCTAAAAAGCGCAGGAAGCGGGTGAAGGCGTAAGCCAGCCGGTCCGAGAAGTCCCGCGGATCGTGGTGGACACTCAATGATCTGGAGGCAGTCACCCCCTTTTCCCCTTCACTTGCGTTGGAGTATCCAGGCGACGATCTGGTTCAAGTCGGCCTCCGAAATGGCGGGGTGCGGAGGCATGGGGACGTTGCCCCAGCTGCCCGCTCCGCCCTCTCTGATCTTTTTCGAAAGCTTGGCAGCCGCCTCGCCGTCTCCCGCAAACTTCGCTGCGACTTCCTTGAACGAAGGTCCCACCACCCGCTTGTCGACCATGTGGCACGCGACGCAGGCATTCGCATTGAGCAACTGCTGCACCGGGTCGCCGCCGCCGCCCATGCCGAACGAAGCTGCGGCCGGATCGGGCGGCGGCGCCGCGCTGTCGCGGTTGTAATAGGTCGACAGGTATTCGAGGATGATCGGGATCTCGCCCGGGGCTATCGGCGCACCGCGCTCGATCATGTTCTTGATGTTGAATTCCCACTCTCCGCGGGAGAGCCTGGCACGCGTGATGTGCTGCGCTTCGTGGCAGGTCGCGCACCGCGCCGTGGTGAGATCGGAGCCCTTGCCCGGCGTCAATGTCTTCGGCGCGTTCTCCTCCTGAGCGCCGGAGGGCGCGATCACAGTACCAGCCATCAGTGTGAGCAATACCGCTATCACACCAATCAGCGAAGGGCGCGTCTTCCGCATCTTGTTTCTCTCCGCGCCTCTGCGGTTGATTCGTATCGTCTCTCCTTGGCGGTCCTGGCGCCTTGGCGGTGAGTTCTACCAAGCGTGCATAACAGAATGAGCTTGTAGTGCGCGGTTTCTTTCCCTCACCCTCAATCCCTCTCCC
>CAZQJF010000740.1:0-1996 GCA_964593735.1 uncultured Streptomycetaceae bacterium
AGTTAGGCCGGGTGGCCTTGTGGACCGTCGAAGCACGCTGCATGCTCTGGTTCACCGGCAGGTAGCCGATGTTGCTCTCGTTGAGCTTGAGCCGCATCTTGTCTTCGAGCGGCATCGCGTGGAATTCGCGCGAGGCCCCGAAGGCGGCGTCGATAACCGCCTGCGGCACCCCGTGACCGGCCATGTAGAAGAAGCCGACCCGCTCGCAGGCATGCCGGACCTCCGCCGCCGCAGCATCGAGCCCGCCGGGCTCCTTCCGGAAGGCAGGCCCGAAGTCGATCACGGGGATCGCCCGTGTCGCCTCCTCGACGCTCCTCACCGCTATGGCCTTGAAGATATTCATCGCATCGACGAATAGGAACCCCAATCCCGCCTCGTCCCCGGGTGCTGTCGGCTGCGCGTTGCGCGAGCCCGGCGGCGAGCCTGCGGGATCGAGTTCGAGGATAGTCTGCTCCCTATGGTGTGCCATCGGCAAGCCTTGGGACGCTACCAGAGAAGGGGTCCCGGTCGGCCGGTGAAAATTCAGGGACAGACCTGACGTTTGGGTCTGTCCCTGAATTTCACTATCATGCCGGCAACGCAGGACGGGAAGGAGCGTATCGATGGCACCAGGCGAAGTTGGCGGCTACCTGCCCGGCGACCCGCGGTACGGGTTGAGCGGCGAAAAGTTGCGCCGGTACTACAGCGAGAAACCGGCGCAATGGGTGATCTTCGCGTGGGACGGGGCCGGCCAGGCCGGCGCACGCGCGGCCAGTATCGCCGCCCAGAAAGACTATGCGAGAGCGCTCGGTGAGCGCCTGATCGGTTACGGACACATCGTGTCCGACGACGCATCCCAAACGCTTGCGACCACCTGGTTCGTCCAGCTCGACGACCGGGCCGCCGCCGAGGCTTTTATCGCGGACGACCCTTTGAATCGTGCGGGCGTCTACGAAAAGACGGATATCCGTCGCTGGTCGAACAGCTTCCTGAAGCGCGCGGCCGACTACCAGCGTAAGGGGATGCAGCAGTACTTCTGCACCGGATCCAAAATTCCCGACGCGGCGGCTTTCTTTGCCAGGTACCTGCACGCGCATGAGACTTACTTCAGAAAATACGAAGACAGCTTCATTTTCCGCGGACCGCTGCGTTCGCCGGACGGAACCGGGAATATCGGGACCGGGCTGCTGCTCGAATTGCCCGACCGCGCGGCAGCCGAGAACTTCTGGAACAATGAGCCGTTCGCCGCGAACGGCGGTTACCAGGACGACGCGCGGATCTATCGCTGGGAATTTGGCGACTGACTGATCGAGACTCTCAGGAACCGGGATTGGGGTCGCGCTTGCGCGCGGCCCGGAATGACGGCCTTATCAACGGAGCAGTGGCATGTCGAAAGTCGCAGTCATCGGCAATACCGCGCGCGCGATCGGCGCGGTGTGCGCGTCGGATTTCACGCTGTCGGGCCACGAAGTTCGCTATACAGTCTTTCCGGAGCAGAAGGATCAGCTGCCGGAAGTGCGCAAGGCGGGAGGTTTCACCGTCGAAGGCGATGCGAAGCACCTCATCTCGAAGAAGACGGGCTTCGCCAGGCTCGACCGGATCTGCGACACCACTGCGGAGGCGCTGAAGGATGCCGGGGCCGTGCTGATCGAAGTCGACATCCATCAGCTCGAAGAGAAGTTCAGCACGATGATTCCCGAGTTCGCACGCGGCGCCGTCGTGCACGTTCAGAGCCACGGTTACTGGCCGGCTGCGCGCCTTACGCCGCTGCTGCGCAAGGCGGGCCGCGAAGACGTGCTCGTGACCGAAGCGCCCGCGCCGACGCACGCCGCGCGGATCGACGGCACGGTGGTGACGCCCAAAGGGCTGCGCAAGGGCATTCAGATCGCGACGGTGCCGGCTTCGCGCACGGAGGAGGCGCTCGCGGCTCTGAACCCCCTGTTTCCCTATTTCACGGCGGCCTCGTCGGTGCTCCAGACCGGGCTCGAGAACCTGAACCTGATCGTGCATCCGGCGA
>CAZQJF010000741.1:0-1989 GCA_964593735.1 uncultured Streptomycetaceae bacterium
TCTCGCCGATTTGTTCCCTACGCGCTCCCCTCTCCTCCGGGAGAGGGGCTGGGGGTGAGGGATCGAGCGATGTCAGAAAGTTACGTAAAAGCTCGACAAGTACGTGGCAAAAATGAGGGGATGCTCTCCTCGTGCTTTCCCTCATTTTCTCTACCGCAAGGGCCATATCGGGATTCTTGATGCGGCCACTCGAGGGTCAGCGCAGAGAGATACTGCATTCTACCTCCTCCGGGCGTGCCAGCAGAGCAGCACACTAACGACTCCCTCACGTCCGGAGAGCTTGCTTCACCGTTCCCGTACGCCCGGTCAAATAACCCATCCGCTAGCATGCGGCAGTCGCTCCCCACAATAGTTCAGTGCAGCTTGACTCGCGGCTCCGTCCGCCTCGTGATGAGCCCGGCGAGCGTCTCTAGGATGACTTTCGCCGCGCCATGGAGCGCGTAGAGGTGCATGCGATAGAGCGAGACATACATGAACCGCGCGAAGAGTCCTTCGACGAACAAGGCGCCCCCCAGCAGCGCGCCCATCAGGCTGCCGACAGTGGAGTACTGGCCCAGGGATATCAGGGAGCCGAAATCGCGATAGCGCCACGGCCTGAGCGGCTTGCCTTCGAGCCGGCGCGCGAGCATCCGCGCGAGGTGCGAAGACTGCTGGTGGGCGGCCTGGGCCGTCGGCGGAACCGGCCGCTCGTGACCGGGCCAGGGACAGCTCGCGCAGTCGCCGATGGCGAAGATGCGGGCGTCGCGCGTGGTCTCGAGGGTCTCCCGCACCACCAGCTGATTCAGGCGGTTGGTCTCCAGCGCGCCCAGGTCCTTCAGGAAATCCGGCGCCTTGATGCCGGCCGCCCACACGGTGAGCTCCGCCGGCACTTTCCTGCCGCTCGCCGTTTGCACGCCGTCCGCTTCGACCGCAGTCACGCGTTCTCCAACCAACATGTCGATCTCGAGCTTGCGCAGCAGCTCTGCGGTGGCTGTCGACAGCCGCTCCGGCAGCGCCGGCAGGATGCGCGGCGCCGCCTCGATGATCGTGAGGCGCATGTCCTTCTCCGGATCGATACGGTCGAGCCCGTAGGCAACCAGTTCACGCGTGCTCTTGTGCAGCTCGGCGGCAAGCTCCACGCCGGTCGCGCCGGCGCCGATGATGGCGACGTGGAGCTGCTCGGGACGCAGCGGCTCGCGCTGCGAGTTCGCGCGTATGCAGGCGTCGATCAAGCGGCGGTGAAACAGCTCCGCCTGGTCCGCGCGGTCCAGGCTGATCGCGTGATCGCGCGCGCCCGGCGTGCCGAAATCGTTGGTATGGCTGCCGACCGCGATCACGAGCGTGTCGTACGGTATCTCTCTGCGTGGAATCAGCTCGCGTCCGTCCGCGTCGCGGGTCGGCGCAACCGACACCACCCGGCGCACGCGATCCAGGCCATCCATCTCGCCCAGCTGGAAGCGGAAATGATGCCAGCGCGCCTGGGCGAGATAGTCGAGGGCGTGATGATCGAGGTCCATCGTGCCGGCGGCGAACTCGTGCAGCAGCGGCTTCCACAGATGGGTGCGCGAGCGGTCGATGAGCGTGACGAGCGCCCGCTGCCTGCGGCCCAGCGTGTCGCCGAGGCGTGTCGCGAGCTCGAGGCCGCCGGCGCCGCCGCCGACAATGACTATCTGGTGCTGCTCAGGCATGTGCTTATTGAGAGTTCGGTAAATGGTTGACAACCCATTTACCCCTGAAATCTCCCCTCTCCTTCGGGAGAGGGGTCGGGGGGTGAGGGCCGAGCGTCGTCAAGCATTTTACGGACGCTCGGTAGTTGAGTCAGGGACAGACTTTACGTTATTCCGGTTGCGCCCGGAATGGCCACGCAGGGCTTCCGACACTGGCTGAAATCAGGCGTCCCGGGCTTCGACGCGAGCACGGTGACCGGCCTCCTTTCCCCGCAGGACGCCGCGCGATGTCGTGGCGCGGCTCGACACCGCGCTCAACAAAGGCCGTTCAAAGTTCCGAGTT
>CAZQJF010000742.1:0-1984 GCA_964593735.1 uncultured Streptomycetaceae bacterium
CGGATGATCGAGCCGTTGCCCATGCTGTCCTTGTGCTCGAGCGCGCCCTCGAGCACGTAGGTGATGATCTCCATGTCGCGGTGGCCGTGCGTGCCGAAGCCGGCGCCCGGCTGCACCGTATCGTCATTGATCACGCGCAACGGCCCGTAACCCATCTCGCGCGGGTCGTGATAGTCCGCGAACGAAAACGTGTGCCAGGTATCGAGCCAGCCGTGGTTGGCGTGGCCGCGCGCTTCCGCTTTTCTGATCGTCAGCATTCTCGGTATCCCCCTATCCGGGAGGATGGGGGCGGCGGCTTGGGAGTCAAGAGGGTGGCTCGTTACTCGTTGCTCGTGGCTCGTGGCTCGTGGCTCGTTGCTCGTGGCTCGTTGCTCGTTGCTCGTTGCTCGTTCGGCTCATTGCTTGTCGCGTAACCAGGGACGCGAAGCGCCTGCGAAGCGATGCGCATTGCCCAGAGCGGGAAACGAGTAACGAGCAACGAGTCACCCCTTCAGACTGATAGTTCACAGGTTTACCGCCAAGAACCCGAAGGACGCATCAGGAAGGCGATACAGCCTACCCAAAGCCCTGTAGTCCCGCTTCTCCAGTCACGTATCCGTCCACGCCCTATCCGTCACGCCGTTTGCCCGTATAAAATGCAGGGTTACGCACGTCCACGCGAACGAACTGACGGAGGAGTCTCATGAGCAACGTCGAATCCACACCCCAAATGGCCGCCGGTGTCTATGCGGCGATGAAGCGCAACGTCGAAATCGTCCGCGGCCGCCTGAAGCGGCCCCTGACCCTGTCGGAAAAAGTCCTCCTGGGGCACCTGGATGATGCCGCAAACCAGGAGCTGGTGCCGGGCAGCAGCTACCTCCAGTTGCGCCCCGACCGCGTCGTGTTCCAGGACGTGCTGGGCCAGACCGGGATGCTCCAGTTCATGCAGACGAACCGCCAGCGCGTGGCCGTGCCGACGACGATCCACTGCGACCACCTGATCCAGGCGCGGAACGGGGCCTCGAGCGACCTGCGCGAATCGCTGGCGGAGAACACCGAGGTGTACGACTTCCTGCGCTCCGCGGCGGCGAAGTACGGCGCGGGCTTCTGGGCGCCGGGCGCCGGCATCATCCACCAGGTGGTGCTGGAAAACTACGCATTTCCCGGCGAGCTGATCATCGGCACCGACTCGCACACGCCCAATGCCGGCGGGCTCGGCGCGTGCTCGGTCGGCGTCGGCGGCGCGGACGCGGTCGAGACCATAGCCGGGCTGCCCTGGGAGCTGCTGTACCCGAAGCGCATCGCTGTTTACCTCACCGGCAAGCTGAGTGGCTGGACGGCGCCCAAGGACGTCATCCTGTGGGTCGCCGGCAAGCTCACCGTGTCCGGGGGCACCAACGCCATCGTCGAGTACATCGGGCCCGGCGCGCGCACCATCAGCGCCACCGGCAAGGCGACGATCACCAACATGGGCGCGGAGCTGGGCGCGACGACCTCGATGTTCCCCGCCGACGATCGCATGGCCATCTACCTGCGCGCCACCGGCCGCGGCGATCTCGTGCCGCTGATGGAGCAGCACCTCGCCCTGCTCGCGCCGGACCCCGAGGTAGAAGCCGATCCGGAAAAGCACTACGACCGCGTCGTGCGCCTCGACCTCTCCACGCTGGAGCCGCACCTCGTCGGCCCGCACTCCCCCGACCGCGCGCGGCCGATCTCCGCGCTCGCCGCCGAGGTCGCGGACCCGAAGAACGGCTTCGTGGACAAGATCTCCTCCGCGCTGATCGGGAGCTGCACCAACTCGTCGTACGAGGACATGGGCCGCGCCGCGGACGTCGCGACGCAGGCGCACAAGCGCGGTGTCTCCGCCGCCATGCCGTTCATGATCACGCCGGGATCGGCGCAGGTGCGCGCCACCATCGAGCGCGACGGCCAGATGAAGCCCCTGCAGGACATCAAGGGCAGCGTGCTCGCCAACGCCTGCGGCCCGTGCATCGGCCAGTGGCGG
>CAZQJF010000743.1:0-1980 GCA_964593735.1 uncultured Streptomycetaceae bacterium
GATCGTTCAGGGCGTACTCCCGCGGGCGTGAGCTCCAAAACCCAGGCGAGCACGATCGCGATCGGAAAGCCAAGGATCGTAAGGACTACGACCAGGGTTATGGCCCAGTTGGGCAGTTGAAGAGCCGGGAAAGTGTTGGCGGCGATCTGGATCACGATCCACGCCACGATGGCGTAGACGCCCGCCACCTTGATTACCTTTCGGCGCCGCAGCTCCCTGAAGAACCGCATCACGGCTTCGAAATGGGTCTTGAGCATGCGCTAATCCTCGGGATGCGCAAGCATCAGCCCGAATTACTCGTCATTCCGGCGCGAGGCCGGAATCCAGGCGCATGTTTTTCTGGATGCCGGCCTACGCCGGCATGACGACCTCTCGCGAAGCCGTATTGAGCCTGACTTACACCCCTGTCGCATGGTTTCCTGGGATTCATGAATAATTCAGGTTATCGCGCTGGCTTCACGTGCGCTCGTATTTTTTCCACCAACCCCTCGATATCGATCGGCTTCGTATCGAAGTCGTCACAGCCGGCGGCGAGAGCCTTTTCCCTGTCGCCCGACATGGCATTCGCGGTAAGGGCGATCACCGGGATATGCCGCGTGACGGGGGACGCCTTGATCCGGCGGGCGGCCTCCCAGCCATCGATTCCCGGCAGACTCTGGTCCATCAGGATGAGATCGGGCAACTCGTGCGCGGCCATCGCCACCCCCTGCTCCCCGTCGCTCGCCACGATCAACTCGAAGCCGACGATCGCGAACCACCTTTTCAGGACGTAGACGTTATCGTCGTTGTCCTCGACGTACAGTATCTTCATTGCAGGGATCTCGCTTCGTCGTCGAGTTTCTCGTGCAACGGCGAGGCACGCTGAAAGTCCTCGGCTCTCGCGGGCAGCCGGATCGTGAACGTCGAGCCGACGCCGGGTTCGCTCGCGACCGTTATGTCTCCGCCCATCATGCGGCACAATCTTCTGGTTATTGCGAGTCCCAGCCCCGTGCCGCCGTACTTGCGCGCCGTCGACGTCTCGGCTTGAACGAAGTCCTGGAACAGGCGGCTCGCCTGCTCCGGCGTCATGCCGATGCCGCTATCGGATACGCGGAAGCGGACCCATCGGCGAGCGTCGGCTTCTTCGCGATCGACCGCGACCGTGACGGTTCCCTTGTCCGTGAATTTGCTCGCGTTGCTGCCCACATTGAGCAGGGCCTGGCGCAGCCGCATCGGGTCCGCGTAGACACTCTGGACATCGGGCTCGCACTTTATCGTGAGCACGTTGCCATTCTTGGCCGCCAGCGGTTCCATGGTGCTCCTGAATTCGTCCAGAACCGGCGCCAATGCCACGGCCTCGGGCTGAATATCCATGTGGCCCGCCTCGATCTTCGAAAGATCCAGGATGTCGTTGATGAGCGCCAGCAGATGGCGTCCGGCGCCCAGCATGCGCTGCAGCGGTTCCGACTGATCGTCGCGTTTCAACAGTCTCGACTCGACCTGCAGCACCTGCGTGATGCCGATGATGGCATTCAGCGGCGTGCGCAGCTCGTGCGACATGCTGGCGAGAAATTCCGACTTGTGGCGATTCGCGACTTCGAGCTCGCGGCTCTTGGCTTGAATCTCGTTGAACAGGCGCACGTTCTCGATGGCGATCACGGCCTGCGAACCGAAGGTCTCGAGCAGGCTGATTTGCTTGTCCGTGAACGCAGACATCTCCACCCGTCGCACGACTATAGCGCCTATGGCCACTCCTTCACGCAGGAGCGGCACCGCGAGTATCGTGCGCACGCGGCGTGAGGCGTATCGCTGTAAGGCGTATCGGGACGCCGCGAACTCTGCCTGGGCGTCGAGGACCTGTGTCGTTTTGCGCCCGAGGAGCGCGCGGCTAGCAACTGTGTCTTGACTAAGCATGGTGACTGGGCCCGGCACAATTCCGCCATAATGCGCGACCGCGCTATGGGTCTGCCCATGCAGGAGTCGGATAACGCAGTCCTGCGC
>CAZQJF010000744.1:0-1969 GCA_964593735.1 uncultured Streptomycetaceae bacterium
ACCCGGTGGAAAGCACCGTCTTCACCGACGAAAGGCGGTGGGTGGCGCGAGGCGTCAATCCCAGCTTGGCCACGTGGTCGATGTACTTCGCGGAAATGCCGAGCACGTTTATCCGCTCGGCGTCGGCATAGTCGAACAGTACGCGGCCCTCCCCGATGAACGGGGAGCCGTCGTAGAGCATGATCGTGGCGCGCGACGCGAGCGCCGACACGAGCCAGTTCCACATCATCCACCCGCAGGTCGTGAAATAGAACAGGCGCTCGCCGGGTTTGACATCCACGTGGAGCTGGTGCTCCTTCAGATGCTGGAGCAAAGTGCCGCCCGCTCCGTGCACTATGCACTTGGGAACCCCCGTGGTGCCCGAGGAATACAGGATGTAGAGCGGATGGTCGAACGGCAGGCGCTCGAAACGGATGTCCCGGGGCCGGTACGGCGCCATGAACTCATGCACGATGACGGAATTCTGAATTCCGTCATGAACGGGAAAAGCCTTGGTGTATGGAACTACGATTACTTTCTCAACTGAAGGGAGATTGCGGGCAATCTCCTCAAGACGATCGACAAGGTCGATCGTCTTCCCGTTGTAGAAGTAGCCGTCGGCGGCGAACAGCACCTTGGGCTCGATCTGGCCGAAGCGGTCGAGGACGCCCTGAACGCCGAAATCCGGGGAACAGGACGACCAGGTCGCGCCTATGCTCGCCGCAGCGAGCGCCGCGATGACCGCGCCGGGGATGTTGGGCAGGTACCCCGCCACCCGGTCCCCGGGCTTGACGCCGGCCGCCCGCAGCGCCTGCGAGAGCCGCGAAACCTCCGCGTACAGCTCGGCATGGCTGACGCGGCTGTGCACGCGGTCCTCGCCCCGGAACACGATGGCGGCTCCCCGGTCGCGGCGACGCAGGAGGTTTTCAGCGAAATTGAGGCGCGCTTCGGGGAACCAGCGGGCGCCGGGCATGCGTTCGCCCTGGAGCAGCACCGTATCGCCGGGCGGCTCGGCGATCACACCGCAGAACGACCATATCGACTGCCAGAACTGCTCCGGATGGGTGATCGACCACTGGTGGAGCTCCTCGTAGCCGGCAGCCTGCGCGCCCCAGCGGCGTTCGACATGCCTCATGAACGCAACGAGGTTCGTGGCCGCGATGCGGTCTGCCGGGGGCTGCCAGAGCGGCTCAGACATGGGGACGCACACCTTTTCCGTTTTCGATGTGTTATACGGTATCGCTGACCATCGTCGCGCGGAAAAGGTGTGCGTCCCCCTATTCCGGACGAAGCAGCGGAAAGAGGATCACGTCGCGAATGGACGGGTTATCCGTGAACAGCATCACCAGGCGATCGATGCCTATGCCGGCGCCGGCAGCGGGCGGCATGCCGTACTCGAGGGCGCGAATGTAGTCGGCATCGTAGTGCATCGCCTCCGCGTCTCCCGCTTCCTTCTGTTTCGCCTGCTCGATGAAGCGCGCGGCCTGGTCCTCCGGATCGTTCAGCTCCGAGAAGCCGTTCGCGATCTCGCGTCCCCCGATGTAGAGCTCGAAGCGCTCGGCTATTCCGGGGTTCTGATCGCTGCGGCGGGAGAGGGGAGAAACCTCCGTCGGATAGCCCACGATGAAGGTGGGTTGCACGAGCTGCTGTTCCACCGTGCTCTCGAACAAGCTCAGCTGCAGCCCGCCGATGCCGTCGCCCGGCCGGTAGGCGATCTTCAACTCCTTCAGCTTTGCGATCAGGGCGTCGCGGTCGCCCAGCAGGGCGTCGCTGGTGTCCGGATGGAACTTCTTGATCGCCTCGGTGACGCTGAGCCGCTGGTAGGGCTGCTCCAGGTCGATCTCCTGCCCCTGATAGACGATTTTTGCGGTTCCCAGGGCCGCCTCTGCGACTACTCGCAGCATCGCCTCGATCAAGGTCATCAGTAACTGGTCGTTCACGTAGGCCGTGTAGAACTCCAGCATCGTGAACTCGGGATTGTGGCGGGTGG
>CAZQJF010000745.1:0-1965 GCA_964593735.1 uncultured Streptomycetaceae bacterium
ACCAGCGCGCACTCCTCGCCTTTGGTTTCCATGCGGGCGCGCGCCTGGTGTTCGTCGTTGGTGGTCAGTATGCCGTTGGCTATCGGCAGCCCGGTATCGAGCGAGACCGTCCTCAAGCCGCTTGCGGACTCGTTCGAGACCACCTCGAAGTGATAGGTCTCACCCCGGATGACCGCTCCGAGCGCGATCAGGGCGTGGAATTTTCCGGTGTTCGCCATCCTCTGCAGCGCCAGCGGGATCTCGAGCGCGCCGGGCACCGAGACGATACGCACAGCGGACGCGCTCACTCCGTGCTTCGCGAGCGCGGCGGTGCAGCTCGAGAGCAGGGCCTCGCCGACCTCCGCGTTGAAGCGGCCCATGACGATGCCGATGCGCAGGCCCGCGCCGTTCAGATCGGGCTCGATCTCGCCCATGTCGTTGTTGCGAGCCATGTTCCGGAAATCGTGACTGATGAGGCGTGACTGACAGGGCGTGACTGGTGAGGCGTGACTCGTGACGGCGTCTAGTCCTGAGTCCCGAGTTCCGAGTCCCCAGTCCCAGGCTGCAGATAGCCGACGATTTCCAGCCCGAATCCGGCCATGCTGGGCATGCGGCGGGGCTGGGCCATCAAGCGCATTTTCCTGACCTTCTGGTCCCTCAGGATCTGCGCGCCTATGCCGAAATTCCGGAGCACGGCGGCGGGCGTGGACTGCGCCTCGCGGGAATGCGGGCGGGCGCGCTCGAGCAGCTCCTGCGCCGTTTCCTGCCGGTGCAGGAGCACCATCACGCCGTTCTCCGCGCGCGCGATGGTGGCGAGGGCTTCGTTGAAATTCCACGAGTGGCTGGTGCTGCGCACGTCGAGCATGTCGATCACCGAAATCGGCTCGTGCACCCGCACCAGCACCTCGCGGTCCGGCGCCGGGTTGCCCTTTACCAGCGCCAGGTGCGTTTCCAGGCCGATGCGGTCGTTGTAGACGAAAAGTCGCAGCCGGCCGTGCACGGTCTCGATCTCGCGTTCGGCCGCCCGCGTCACCAGCGACTCGGTGCGGCCACGGTACTGGATGAGATCCGTGATGGTGCCGATTTTCAGCCGGTGCTGCGCGGCAAACTCGATGAGATCGGGCAGCCGCGCCATTTCACCGTTGTCCTTCAGGATCTCGCAGATGACCGCCGCAGGCGCCACTCCCGCGAGCCGGGCCAGATCGCAGCCCGCTTCGGTGTGGCCCGCGCGCACGAGCACGCCGCCGTCCTGCGCCGTCAACGGAAAGACGTGCCCGGGCTGCACGAGGTCTTCGGGCCGGGCGTCGGCGCGGATCGCGGTCTGGACGGTGCGCGCGCGATCGGTGGCGGAGATGCCGGTCGTCACTCCCTCGGCGGCCTCGATCGACGCGGTGAAGTTCGTGCCGAGCGGGGACCGGTTGTGAGCGACCATCGGCCGGAGGTTAAGTTGCCGGCACTTTTCCTCGGTCAGCGTGAGGCAGATGAGGCCCCGCCCGTAGCGCGCCATGAAATTGATCGCTTCGGGGGTGACGAACTCGGCGGCGATGAGCAGATCGCCTTCGTTCTCGCGGTCCTCCTCGTCTACCAGCACTACCATCCGCCCGGCGGCGAGGTCGGAGATGAGATCGGAAACCGGGCTGATCGCGGTGTCTTGTCGGGAGCTCATGGCGCGTATGCTACAGCCTGAACAGCATGCGGGAAAGACGCAGCCGGCGGAAGTTATCATTACGTCGGGAGAGCCGGGCGCAAGTTGATGGGCAGCGAACACCAGTTGTACTGTGTCAAAAAATAGATTCCCTCCCCCTCGATGGGGGAGGGTTAGGGTGGGGGTGAACGGCCTATCATCCGCAACTTTTTCACCCCCATCCCAGAAGCCCCCTCGCGTGCTTCGCGGCTCTCCCCCCTGAAGAGGGAAGGGGGCTTTGAATTCTTGACACAGTGCAACCATTCACGCCCCGGAAGAAAGCCGTTCGAGGTAACGCGCCA
>CAZQJF010000746.1:0-1951 GCA_964593735.1 uncultured Streptomycetaceae bacterium
TCAGTCGGGTCGGGCGCCCGAGGCTTTGACCGCCGCGCGCATCTTCACCGTCTGCTCCGCGATGAACGACGCAAGCTCCTGCTGCGTCGAGCCCAGCGGCTCGGCGCCGAGGGAGGAAAACCGCTCCCTGAATTCCGGGGTTTTCAACGCCCCGGCGATCTCGCCATGGAGCTTGCCCAGCACGGCGGGCGGCGTTTTCGCCGGCGCGGCCAGGCCGTACCAGCCGATGAACTCGTAGCCCGGAACCGATTCGGAGATCGTCGGGAGGTCCGACACCAGCGCCGTGCGCTTCGCGCTGGTAACGCCGAGGGCACGCACCCGGCCGGCCTTGACCGTAGGAAGTATGGCCGGTATGACGGAAATGATCATGTGCACCTGTCCGGCAACCGTGTCGATGAGCGCCGGCGTAATCCCCTTGTACGGCACGTGCAGGATGCTGGCGCCCGTCATGGTCTTGAATATTTCCGCGGAGAGGTGCGGCGGCGAGCCCGAGCCACCGGAACCATAGCGAAGTTCGCCCGGCTTGCTCTTCGCGTGCGCGACGAGTTCCTTGATCGAAGTTGCCGGAACCCCGGGATGCACCGCAAGTATGAACGGTGTCGATGCGAGGAGGCTGATGGGCGCAAAATCCTTCATCAGCTGGTAGGGCAGCTTCTCGTACATCACCGAAACGATGACGGCCTGGGAGGTCAGGATGACGAGCGTATGGCCGTCGGGCGCCGATTTGGAGGCGATTTCCGCTCCGATGATGCCGCTCGCGCCGGGGCGCGTGTCCACGATCACCTGCTGGCCCCAAGCCCCGGTCAGTCTTTGCCCGATCAGCCGCCCGACGATGTCCGGTCCGGAACCGGGAGAGCTCAACGCGATGATGCGGATGGGTCGCGACGGGTAGTTTTGCGCCGTCGCGTTCTGTGCGGCAATCAGAAATCCGAACGCAGTCGAGATCGCTACCGCCGTGAGGCGCAAAACTACTAAAGTTCGCATCGTCTGGTACGGTTGCTTGTGGTGTCTTTACTCAAAGCGTGCGTAAAGGAGTGTGTCGGGACAAAGTCCGACACACTCCTAGCGTTTCAATCCGCGCCGCCCCGTACCCTTCGCCCGGAACAGCTGCCCTTCGCCGGTAGTGAGATACAGACTGTCCAGTCCCGCGTCGCCGAAAGCCACGCGCATCGGCAGATCGGCGGGCGCGTCGTACGATTCCAGTATGGTTCCGGACGGAGAGATGACGTAGATCATGGGCCCGACGCCGGCCTTCTTCCAGCCGGCGCACGCGATGATATTGCCACCGCTGTCCAGGCACATGCCCTCGATGCCGCGCTCCACGACCACGAAGTCGATCATTACCTTGACCGGCCCCACGCCGCCGTCCGGCGTGACCGGATAGGAGCAAAGCCGCTGCAGGTTGCCGCGCTCCGCGTCGCCATCCGCGACGTACAGCGTTTTTTCGTCCGCGGACAGCAGGATGGCGCGCGGCCCGCCCGTGTCGTGGGTGACCCGCGCGAGCCGCCAGCCGTCGTTCGCCTGTTCCAGACGCAGGACTGAAGCATGGTCCAGCATGGGATACACCGGAGGACCGTACGGCACCTGCGCGTTGTACGCGTCCGCGAACCACACGCGCCCCTGGCTGTCGACGATGACGTCCGTCGGCTGGTTGTGATGCTTGCCGTCGAGCAGGTCTTTCGTGGGCGCCGTCGAGCCGTCCTTCAGGAAGTGAACGACGCGCCTGCCGCCCTCCTGCGCCCCGAACACCGTGCCGTCCTTCGCCAGCGCGAGGCCGTTGGTGCGGCCGGTATAGTTGCGGAAGAGGTCCGCCTTGCCGGTGGCGGGGTCGTAACGCATGATGCGCTCCTCCGTCACCGCGCTGAACAACATACCGCCTCCGTCCCACGCCAGGCCGCCGGTTCGCCCCTTGTACGGCCCGGCTACGAGCTCGAATTTCCAGGTCATGTCA
>CAZQJF010000747.1:0-1948 GCA_964593735.1 uncultured Streptomycetaceae bacterium
AATTCGACGCCGTGACGTCCTTATTGACAGCCAAAACTGGTGTTTTCACCCCGCTTTGCTGCAAATCTGCGGGCGGTTTTGCATTTAGCAGCGTGTCGGAACTTCAAGTCCGACAGGCTGCTAGACGGGCGGCGGTTGAACGCCGCCCCCGGGCGCCTATCCAACAGCTGACGGGGATGCTGGCGCAGGGCCGTATTGCTCCCGCTCTTTTCGCCCCCATATCCAGACCATGACGAGTCCATCTGACAAGAATGACGAGGCCGCCAGCCATGCAGTCACGTGATCCGACCGGAAGGATGTGGGCGGAAGCCTGCCAGTTGCTCGCAGAGGCCGAACGGATGCACCGGCAGTTCTTCCGCCTGGGAGCCGTTGGGGGCGCGCGCGTTGCCTGGGAGCCGCCGGCAGACGTCTTTGAGGACGAGGACAAGATCACGATCGTCGTGGCGCTGCCCGGCGTGTCGCCCGAGCGCGTCGAAGTGACCATGGAACCGCACAGCCTGGTGATCCGCGCCGAGCGCCGGCTGCCGATCGAGGACCCTAACACCGCGATCCGGCGATTGGAGATTCCGCACGGCTACTTCGAGCGGCGCATTGCGCTGACGCAGGGCCGGCTGGCGCCTGCTCACCAGGAATGGGTGCACGGGTGCCTGGTGCTGGTCATGCGCAAGTTGAGTCTGTGAGCGTCGAAAAATGCGTGACGCTCATCCCTCACTGAAAACCGATGGGGAAAATTTGATGAACGGCGAAGCAGAAAAGATTCCGGTCAGTGCCGACGAAGGGCTGCCTGCCGCGCAGCCGCCGGCGGCGGCTGATCCCAGGCAGGCCGAGCGGACTTCCCGTCCGCTGCCGGACGACGCGCTCGTGATATTGCCCGTCCGCAACGTCGTGTTGTTCCCCGGCGTCGTGGTGCCGATCACGATCGGCCGCCAGCGTTCGCGGGCGGCCGCGCAGCAGGCCGTGCGCATGCAGCGCCCGCTCGGGGTCCTGCTACAGCGCAGGAAAGACGTCGAAGAGCCGGGCCCGGACGATCTGTACTGGGTCGGCACGACGGCCAACGTCCTGCGCTACGTGACGGCCCCTGACGGGTCTCACCATGTCGTTTCCCAGGGCGAGAAGCGCTTTCGCGTGCTCCAGTTCCTGGACGGCTGGGAGTTCCCGGTCGCGCGCGTGCAGTTGATCGAAGAGGAGCAGTCGTCCGATCCGGAGATCGAGGCGCGCGCGTTGAGCATCAAGCAGCGGGCGGTCGAGATACTGAAAATGCTGCCCCACATCCCCGAGGAAATGGTGGCGGGGCTGGAGAATATCGAGTCGCCTGCGCGTCTCGCCGATCTCGTCGCCGGCCTCATGGACGCG
This sequence comes from uncultured Streptomycetaceae bacterium, assembly GCA_964593735.1. Lineage (GTDB taxonomy): Bacteria > Pseudomonadota > Gammaproteobacteria > Burkholderiales > SG8-41 > SG8-41. The sequence continues at coordinate 1,354 of CAZQJF010000747.1, forward strand.
AGCGTCGAGGAAAAGCAGGTCCTCCTCGAGATCTTCGATCTCAAGACCCGTCTCGACAAGCTGCTCGAGCATCTCTCGCGCCGCGCGGAGGTCCTGCGCCTGTCGAACGAGATCAACGAGCGCACGCGCGAATCCATCGACGCCAAGGGCCGGGAGCACCTGCTGCGCGAGCAGATGCGCACGATCCAGAAGGAACTGGGAGACGGCGACGATACAACGGCCGAGATCGCCGAGCTCGAGAAGAAGATCACCGAGGCGAAGATGCCCGAGGAGGTCGAGAAGCAGGCGCGCAAGGAGTTGAAGCGGCTCGAGCGCATGCCCGAGGGCGCCGGCGAGCACTCGATGGTGCGCGGCTACCTGGACTGGCTGGTCGAGCTGCCGTGGCAGAACCCGGAGGCCAACGCCATCGACATCGCCGAGGCGCGCCGCATCCTCGAAGCCGACCACTACGGGCTCGAGAAAATCAAGAAGCGCATCCTCGAGTACCTCGCGGTGCGCAAGCTGAACCCCTCGGGCAAGAGCCCCATCCTGTGCTTCGTCGGCCCGCCCGGCGTGGGCAAGACCTCGCTCGGCCAGAGCATAGCCAAGGCGACGG
>CAZQJF010000748.1:0-1946 GCA_964593735.1 uncultured Streptomycetaceae bacterium
GAGGTCGGCGTGGACTACGTGCAGGGATTCGGCATCGCCCGCCCCGGCCCGATCGACGAGATAGGATAAAGCGCGGCTTAGAACAGCCGCATGCTCCCGCCGCCGCCGAGCATCGCATCGCGCAGCCGGCCGTCCACCGGTTTCCTGCCGATCCAGATGTGGAGCAAAGCCGCGAAGAAGTCATCGCCCTGGATCACGAGCTTCTCCTCCCCGTTGACGGTAATGCGGGTGCCCGTGCCGGGCACGAAATCGATGTACACGACGCCGCCCCGCTTGAGCACTCCGATCGAGCTCATCATGCGGTTCACCTGGCGCAGCCGTGTTTCGATCAGCGCAATCTCGACCGGTATGTGGTTGGCCGCGATCGCATCGTTGAACGACGCGATCAGGTCCCTGGCCGTGAGTTCCTCGATCAGCACGTGCATGGCAACCCGCTTCGGTCCGGTGTCGGCGAGCACGTCCTGCGCGTTTTGCTTCTTGCTGGTGAGATAGAGCGCTCCGGCATACACCTGCACCGTCATGAGCTTGTAGCGCACGCCTGCGCCATTCAGCACGAGCCCGGGACCTCCCTTGCCCAGCGCGATCCTGTCGGGGATGTTGACGCCCTCGATCTCTATTGCGGGCGCTAACGAGGTACTGAATATCATGACCATCGTCGCTGCGCCCGCAATAACCGCCGCGCCGCGCGCGGCAACGACCTTCAGCGCCGTATTAGTCCGGACTGCGATGGCGTGCCGCCTCACCCCGCTCCTCCCCTTCGCACAGTACAGGTAAGTTCTTATTTTGAGTTTTTGAGGCGATCAGAGCGCCTCAAAAACTCCGGCGGCGCCCATCCCCGTGCCTATGCACATCGTCACCATGCCGTATTTCTTCTGGTGGCGGCGTAGTCCGTGCATCAGCGTCGCCACGCGGATCGCCCCGGTGGCGCCCAGCGGATGCCCGAGCGCGATCGCGCCGCCCAATGGGTTGACCTTCGTCCGATCGAGGCCGAGGTCGTTCATCACCGCCAGCGACTGGGCAGCGAAGGCTTCGTTCAGCTCGATCCAGTCGATGTCCTCCTGCCGGAGCCCCACCTGCTTCAGCACCTTCGGAATCGCCTTTACCGGGCCGATGCCCATGATATCGGGCGGCACGCCGGCGACGGCGTAGCCCATGAAGCGGCCGAGCGGGCGCAACCCGAAGCGCGCGAGCGCGGGTTCGCTCATCAGGATTACCGCCCCCGAACCATCGGACATCTGCGAAGCGTTTCCTGCGGTGATGGTGCCCTTGACGGAGAAGGCGGGCCTGAGCCTGGCGAGACCCTCCGGCGTGGTATCGCGCCGCGGCCCCTCGTCGTTCACGACTTCGCGCGTTTTGACCCTGACTTCGCGCGCCGTCAGATCGGGCAGCCGCTCGCTGATGGAATACGGCGTCACCTCGTCCCTGAACTCTCCCGCTTCGGTGGCGCGGATGGCGCGGCGGTGGCTCTCGGCCGCGAACATGTCCTGTTCCTCGCGGCTTATCTTCCACTGGGCAGCCACTTTTTCGGCGGTGATTCCCATCCCGTAAGCGATCGCCACATGTTCGTCTTTCTCGAAGATCGAGGGGCTGAAGCTCGGCTTGTTGCCTCCCATCGGCACCATGCTCATGCTCTCCACGCCGGCGGCGATCATGACGTCCGCTTCGCCCAGACGTATACGGTCCGCCGCGAGCGCCACCGCCTGAACGCCGGAAGAGCAAAAGCGATTGACCGTCAGTCCCGAAACGCTGTCGGGAAAGCCTGCAAGCAGCAGCCCGATCCGCGCCACGTTCATGCCCTGCTCGCCTTCCGGCATCGCGCAGCCTACGATAACGTCGTCCACCGCCGCGGGGTCCAGTCCGGAGCATCGCGCGAGCGCGGCCTTCAGCGTGCAGGCAAGCATGTCATCCGGCCGCACGTTCTTGAACATGCCGCGTGGCGCCTTGCC
>CAZQJF010000749.1:0-1945 GCA_964593735.1 uncultured Streptomycetaceae bacterium
GTTGAACGTCAGCAGCACCCAGAACAGGATGATGTTCGCGCCGAAGAAGCGGTAGACGAGCGGGATGAAGCGCCGGCGCGGCACGCGTGCCACCAGTGCGCCGAATATCGGCAGCACCGCGAGCATGACCACGAAGGTCGCGGTGAACAGCCACGGCAGGTTCTTGATGCCGCCGGCGAGACCCATTTCGTCGCGAACCGGCCGCAGCACGTAGTAGGCGGCGAGCAGGCAGAAGAAATAGGCGAACGACCAGACGAGCGCGCGCGTCTCGTTGGCGCGCGCCGTGGTGACTCGTTCCAGCCACCGCTGAAAGGCGGATTCGTTCAAAGTCGAGGTTGGTCGGGACGCCTGGATCGTCTCCGGCAGGCGGACAAGATGTCCGCCCCCGCGGCCGGCGCCAGTCCGCTACAGTAGTCATGGCGCAATCAATGTGCAAGCGCTACGCGCTCGCGCGGGTCCATCCCGGTTGCGCATCGCGCGGCGCTCGAACAATAATCCACGCCATGACCGACTTATTGCTGCACAACGGCCTCGTGATCGCGATGGATGACGGGCGCCGCATCATGGAAAACACGTCCGTGGCCATACGCGCCGGGCGGATACAGGAAGTCGGGCCTGCCGCCGAGCTGCGCGCGCGGCACCGCGCGGCTGCAACGATAGACTGCACGCGCAAGGCGGTGCTGCCGGGCATGGTCGATCTGCACGGCTACCTGGGCGGCAGCTTGTTGAAATCCGTGGGCCAGAGCCTCGACGGGGCGAGCCGCCGCAGGATGCTGGATGACCTCCTGCCCCATGAGACCGACGAGGAGTGGTGGGAGGTCGAGGCGCAGCTTTGCGCGCTGGAGCGTCTCAAGCTGGGCACGACGTGCATGTTCTCCATGGTGGGGGGCAACGGCACGCGCACCGACGACATCGTGTTCGCGCAAACCGCCGCCCGGCAGCTCGAGCGTATCGGCTTGCGCACCCGCATCGGGGTGGGCCCGGCCCGGCCGCCGTGGCCGCGCGCCTATTCCTACTGGCGGGAGGGCGTGAAGACCGGGCGGATGGTGGATTTCGACGAGGTGATCGCCAACTGCGATCGCCTCCTGTCCGGCAACCGGGAGAACGCGGGCAGGATCGTGGACTACTGCGTGGCGCTGTCGCGTATCGGGAACCGCAACGAGCACGATCCCGTGTGGGACCCGGAGAAGGAGCATTGGATACGCAGGCAGGCGGAGGCGATGCGATACCTGATGACACGGCACGATGTCGGCTTCTGGACGCACATGTACGGCAACGCAGTCGAGTACGCGCACGACGAAAAGCTCGATCTGCTCGGCCCGCGCACGATACTGTCCCATTGCACCGGCATCTCCGGGCGGGCGATCGGCATCATGCGGGAGACCGGAACTCACGCCGCGCACCACCCGCGGGCCGGGCGCATCTACACCTACCCCGGGCGTTGCCCGGTGCCCGAGCTGATCGAGGCGGGCGTGACGGTCGCGCTGGGCGCGGATACGCCGGCCACCCATAACTGCGACATATTTCTGGACATGAAAGCCGCGATCGATCAGCAGCGGATACATTTCAAGGATCCGCAGCTCCTCCCGCCCGGCAAGGCGCTGGAGATGGCGACGATAGACGGCTGCAAGGCGCTCGGCCTGGCCCACGAGCTGGGGTCCGTCGAGGCCGGCAAGCAGGCCGACCTGATCACGGTGGATTTTTCCCAGCCGCACCTGTCGCCGATGGACATGCCGGTCTATCGACTGGTGTATAACGCCACCGGGCAGGATGTCAGCGACGTCGTGGTGGCAGGGCGGCTCGTCATGGAAAACCGGAAGATGCTGACCGTGAACGAGGGCGAGGTTCTGGAGCGTGTCGAGCGGGTATATCGCCGGTTCATGGAGCGCGCCGGCCTTGCGTCTCTCGCGGAGGCTCCCGAGCGGTTCTGGGGCGTGGCCCGGTC
>CAZQJF010000750.1:0-1931 GCA_964593735.1 uncultured Streptomycetaceae bacterium
GCTCGGCGATGACCCAGTTCCACTCCCGATGCGCCCGCATCGACCGTTCATGACGGCAAGTCCGACAGGCTGATGGAGACCGTGGTCTTCGCGCTGCTTGCCGCCGTCCTCTATGGGACCGGGTTGGTAACCACTCACTTTGGGCTCAAGCACATGGACGCCCTGGCGGGGGCGAGGGTCAGCATTCCCTCGGCCATGCTGGCGTTCTGGCTCGCATCTCCGTTCTACGACACCTCGGGATGGCAGGCCGCGGCCGTGGGTGTGTTCGTTCTGGTCGGGCTGTTTTATCCCGCTGCCGTGACCCTGCTCATCTTCGTTGCGAATCGACGTCTGGGGCCCACGGTAGCGGGCACCATCGGCAGCACCACGCCGCTGTTCGCCGTGCTGGGCGCAGCGGCGTTCCTGGGCGAAGCGTTAGGGGTTCGGGAACTGGGCGCGACCGCGGCCATCGTGGCAGGCACGATGGCGATTTCGAAGCCCGCCGAAGGCGCAGCCGGCGGCGGCCAGCGGGCCGCGTTGTGGCTGCCTTGGTCGGCCGCGATCCTGCGCGCGCTGGCGCAGGTGCTCGCGAAAGGGGGGCTGGCGTTGTGGCCAAATCCGTTCGCAGCGGCGTTGATCGGCTATACCGTGTCGGCCGCGATGGTATGGGCGGCCGCGACGTTGGGGCCGAAACGCGCCACGGCCGGCTTCAATCGCCGCGGCGCGGGGTGGTTCGCCCTGACCGGCTTGTTGAATGGCGGGATGCTGCTATCGATGTATTGCGCGCTTGCCACGGGTCCCGTGCATGTCGTCGCCCCGATCGTCGCGACCTATCCGATCTTCACGCTGGCGTTGAGCGCGGTGGTGTTGCGCCAGGAACGGTTGAGCGGCCGGCGCATTGCGGGCGTCGCGCTGACCGTGGCGGGAATTGCCGTACTGCTCGCCCGGTGAAGAGACTCGCCACCGTTGCCGAATCGTTGCGGCCGGAGGGCCTGGCGCAGCTCGACGCGCGCGTGTTATTGCGCGCGGTCCTGCAGGTGACCGACGCGCACCTCCTCGCTCATCCCGAGCAGCAACTGACGGGCGATCAGCAGCGGCACTACCTCGATCTGGTCGAACGGCGGCGGGCGGGCGAACCTGTTGCCTACCTTGCGGGGGAGCGCGAGTTCTACAGCCTGCAATTCACAATCACGTCCGCCGTCCTGATCCCCCGGCCGGAAACGGAGTTGCTGGTCGAGCTGGCGCTAGCGCGCGCGTGCAGCCGACCAGCATGTCGTGTGCTCGATCTTGCGACCGGCAGCGGGTGTGTCGCGATCGCCATCGCCCGGAACTGCGCACACGCGCTGGTGACGGCAACCGACGTCTCGGGCGAAGCGCTCGCCGTCGCGCGAAAAAACGCCGAGCGGCACGGCCTGACCATCGAGTTGCTCGCCAGCGACTGGTTCGGCGCACTGGCGACCCGGCAGTTCGACGTAATCGTTGCGAATCCGCCTTATGTCGCAGCGAACGATCCGCACCTTCAGGCGGGCGATGCCCGCTTCGAGCCGCGACAGGCGCTGGTCTCGGGTACTACCGGTTACGAGTGCATAGAGACTATCATCGCGCAGTCACCGCGCTACCTGGCGCCCGGCGGATGGCTCCTGTTCGAGCACGGTCATCAACAAGCGCCACGCTCGCGCGAGTTGCTTGAAAGCGCGGGATACGGCTCCATTTCCTCCCTGCGGGATCTGGGCGGCATCGAGAGGGTGAGCGTCGGGCAGGTAGGTAGGTTTGACGCCGGCCCGCGCGTAAGCGTAAAATAATGTCTGACTGAAATACTCGGGTATTGTGGAAGCTGAGGGTGAAAGTTGAGGAAACCATGACTATTCAAAACGTTATCAAGGATCAAGTAACCAAACACCGCGTCGTCCTCTACATGAAGGGCTCGCCCGACTTCCCGCAATGCGGGTTTT
>CAZQJF010000751.1:0-1923 GCA_964593735.1 uncultured Streptomycetaceae bacterium
AGAACAGAAAATGAGGTGCTGCGAACCCCGCCGCGGAAAGCGCCGTCACCGCGGCGTTCGGTCCCGGAATCGGCGTGACCGCGTATCCCGCAGCGCGCGCCGCCGCGACCACCAGCGCGCCGGGATCGGAAACCGCGGGGGTCCCCGCGTCGCTCGCCAGCGCCAGCGACTTGCCCGCCGAGAGCAGCCCGAGCACATCCTTGATCGCGCGCTTTTCGTTGTGCTCGTGCACCGAAATCAGCCGCTGGGCGATGCCGTAATGACCGAGCAGCCGGGCAGTCACCCGCGTGTCCTCGGCGGCGACGGCATCCACTCGCTTCAGGACGTCCAACGCGCGCAAACTGATGTCGCGAAGGTTCCCAATCGGAGTGGCCACTACATATAATGTCGGTCCGCCTTGCTCGTTGGCTCCCTCATGCGCTGCGGCGTACTCCATCGGCTGGTCTTCGTCACCTTCGCTGCGGCGATACTATACGGCGGCGGGTCTGCATTGGCCAGCGAAGCGGCGACATCGCCGGCAAAGTCGCCACCGCCGCTCTCTGCGCCATGGCCGCTCGCACCCGGCGCCGGCGCCCCGGCGCAGCGTTCCGACAACGCACCGCAGGCTCCGGACGGACCGGGCGAGCCGCACATCGGGCTGCTGCTGCCGCTCGATTCGCCGTCCTTTGCACGACACGCCGAAGCGGTGAAAAACGGATTCCTCGCGGCTGTCAGGGTGCAGGGTGGCGCCCCGCTGCCGCTGCGGATATACGCGGTGAACGACGATGACCGCTCGGTGGTCGAGCATTATCAGCGCGCGCTCGAGCACGGCGCGCGCTTCATCGTGGGCCCGCTCACGCGCAGTGGCGTCTCCGCCCTTGCGGAGAGCGCCGTGGTGATGGTGCCGACGATCGCGCTCAACGTCCCCGACCGCAGGATTTCCCGCCAGAGCAATCTTTACATGTTGAGCCTGCACGCCGAAGCCGAAGCGCAGCAGGCGGCGCAGTTCGCCTGGCAGGAGGGCCGCCAGAGTGCCATCGTGGTTTACGGGGAGACACCGCTGCTCAAGCGCCTGCACCAGGCGTTCGTCCGGGAGTTCAGGCGGCTGGGCGGAAAGCTCCTGGCGGAGCATCCGTTTGCCGCAGATCAGTCCGAGCTTGCCCGCATCAGAAGGGCGGCGGCAACGGGTTCTGCCGACATGGTGTTTCTCGCCCTCGACTTCGCGCGCGCGCGGCTTGCGCGCCCCTATCTCGGGGCGCTTCCGCTCTATGCCACCTCGCACGTCTATCCCGGCAACACGAGTCCACTCGCCGGGTTCGATCTTGCGAACGTGCGATTCCTCGACATGCCATGGCTCCTGCAGCCGGAGCATCCCGCGGTAATGGTCTATCCGCGTCCGGATCACCGGGATGCCGACCTCGACCGCTTTTACGCGCTCGGCATCGACGCCTTCCGCGTCGCCCGGGAGTTACTCGCCGGCAAGGGCGACGTCGCGCTCGACGGGGTGAGCGGGCGGCTGCGGCTCGGCTCCGATCTTCGATTCGAGCGCGGCCTCACTGCCGCGCAATTCAGCGACGGCAAGCTCAAGATATTCAGCGAGGCCCGGTGACCCGCGGTGCGGAGGCCGAGGACCGCGCTTGCGCGTTTCTCGAGCGCAAGGGACTCGAGATCATCGAGCGCAACTACCGGTGCCGGTTCGGAGAGATCGATATCGTCGCGCGTAGTGGTGCGTCCCTGGTCTTCGTCGAAGTCCGCGCTCGCAGCTCCGAGACATTTGGCGGAAGCGCGCAGAGTATTACCACTGCGAAGCGGCGGCGTCTGCTCGCCACCGCCCGTCACTACCTCATGCGGCAGCGAAAGCATTGCACGTGCCGTTTCGACGTAGTGCTGCTTAGCGGGCCATCCGCGGAGATCGAATGGATCCGCGACGCGTTTGGTGAATGA
>CAZQJF010000752.1:0-1905 GCA_964593735.1 uncultured Streptomycetaceae bacterium
CCGGCGCCGCGATCGACGTCGGGCTCGGGCTGGCCCTGCTGTGGACCGTGCTGAATCGCTCCCGGCAGCTCATCACGGCCGTCGTATTGGTCGCGTCCGTGTTTGGCACGGTACTCATGCTGGTCGAGCTCGATGCATATCGGATGATCTCGGGGGTCTTCCGTCACGGGCAGCTCTTCACCCGGGAGGACGCGAAGCTGGTCTACTACAAGGACGGCCGGACGGCCTCGGTGAGCCTCGTCGATTTCCCCGATGGCCGCTCGATCCGCACCAACGGCAAATCCGACGGCGGCGTCAATCTGAACGGTCCGCCCCTGTCCGACGAGACCACGATGACGCTGACCGCGGTGCTGCCGCTTGCGATCAAGCCCGACGCGCGGCGCGTGGCCGTCATCGGCATCGGCACGGGCATCACCACGCATACCCTGCTCGGCGACTTCGATCTCGAAGCGGTCGACACGATAGAGATCGAATCCGCCATGGCGGAGGCCGCGCGCAGCTTCCGCCCCCGCAATACGAGCGCATTCGCCGATCCGCGGAGTCGCATCCACATCGACGACGCCAAGACCTATTTCTCGACCCACGACCGGCGCTACGACGTGATCATCTCCGAGCCGTCGAACCCGTGGGTGAGCGGGGTAGCGAGCCTGTTCACGGTCGAGTTCTACCGCCTGGCCCGGCGCTATCTGGAGCGCGACGGGGTGCTGGTGCAATGGTTTCAGCTCTACGAAACCGAGGTCGCCCTGCTCGCTTCCGTGATCGCGGCCCTGGGCCAGGTCTTTCCGGACTACGTGATCTACACGCCCAACGACAGGGACCTGCTGATCGTCGCCGGAGAGCCCGCAGTGCTGGCGCGCCCGCTCGCCGACGTATTCCGGAAGCCGGGCCTCGCGAAGGAGTTAAAGACGGTGAACGTGCACTCGATCGGCGACCTCGATATCCGGCGCCTGGGCGGCAGGCGGGCGCTGGAGCCGCTGTTCGAGAGCTACGCCGCGCCCGCCAACTCGGATTACCACCCTTATCTCGACTTGAACGCGCCGCGCCTGCGCTTCCTGGGGCGCGAGGCCACCGAGTTGCTGGCGCTGGGTTCGGCGCATGCGCCTCTCGTGGGACTCTTCGACAACGCGCCGCCGGCGCGGCCCGCCAGCGCGGGCGTGGGCGCGGATTTCCAGAAAACCGACGATCTGCGCAAGGCGCGCTATGCCGCGGCCTTTCTCCTCTCCGCCATCCCGCCGGAGCCCGTGAATATCCCGCACGCGCTGCAAAAAGATCTCGAGCTGGTTCACCTGCGGCTCGTGCGCTGCCAGGATCCCGCCATCTACGACAGCTGGCTGCATGCGCTCTACCAGACCGGCAACGCGACCATCCCCTATTTGCCCCCGGGCGAGGCGCGCGCGTTGTGGCAGAAGCTCGCCTGGAGCAAGTGCAGCGCTGCCTTGCCGCCGGATCAGCGGCGCTGGCTGACGCTGTTCAAGGCGGTCGCGGAACGCGACGCGCCCATGATGGCCGCCGCAGGGGAGGAGCTGCTCGCGCAGCCGACCGCCGGACTCGAATCCGCCGCGAGCCGGCGCTACCTGCTCGCGGTCGCGATGGCGGGCTACCTGGCGCAGGGCAGTCGCAAGCAGGCGATCGCGTTATGGCAGCACCACGAGCGCGGCGTTCGGGGAGACAAGGATAGCCCGCTCAGCATCGAGCTGCGGTTTCTGCGGGCGCATGCATTGCGCGCGCCGGCCGCCGGGAAGAAGCAGGATTAGCCGCCAAGGCGCCGAGAACGCCAAGAAAAGCAATACAAGCTGACCGCAGATCCAAGATGGGACTTGACCATGCGCGGCCGGTCGCCAACGTTTCTTTCCCTAAGAGCGCCTAACAAAATGACGCCTCTTCCCTCATCCCAACCCTTCTCCC
>CAZQJF010000753.1:0-1900 GCA_964593735.1 uncultured Streptomycetaceae bacterium
GATCGATCTCTCGACCATCGATGCCAACGGGTCGGGCGCCGGCAACGGCAAGTTCGAGTTCGTGAATGCCTTCCGCGCCAATGCGACCGGGCAGGTGCGTTTCGATGCCGACACGAACCGGGTGCTGTGCAGCACCGATGCCGACAGCGCCGCCGAGTTCTCCATCCTGGTAAGCGGCATCAGCGGCATGACGGGGTCGAACTTCATACTCTGAGACGGTACAGCTACGCCTGAGCACAGCCATGCGCACCGATCCGGCATCCCGCGCAGCCCGCTGTTGGTACGATGTATCCGTTACCGCCAGCGGCCCGCGTCAGGCATACGGGCTGCTCGTGATATTCGCATGGCTCGCCCTTGCCGGATGGTCATCCGGAGCAGCGCGTGCGAACGATGCCGAAATCATCTTCCTCGTCGGCAGGGGCGACGCGCGCGAAACGGCGGAGGCGGAGTGGCGGGCCGCCGCGGTTAAGCAGAAGCTCATGGCCGGGGCTTTCGTGCGCACGCACGAGTTGAGCCAGATGGCACTGCTGCTGCGCGACAGCACGCAGATACGCCTCCATCAATTGAGCATCCTGAACATCAAGTCCATCGCCTCCGGGGGCCAACCGACACGGCTGGACCTGCCGCAGGGCCGTGCATGGTCGCAGGCGAAGCAGCGCGCGCCGGAGTCCACAGCGACCCGGAAGGCGTCGACCGTCCAGATCCTGACGCCCTCCTCCACGATCGGCATCCGCGGGACCGACTGGGAAGTCGTCGTGGACAAGGACGGCACCTCCACCGTCACCGTGCTGAGCGGCGAGGTCGAGCTCGAGAACGACCACGGCCGGGTGGTGGTCGCTCCCGGGGAACAGGGGCGGGCGGCCCCGGGCAAGGCGCCCGTGAAGTTGATCCTCGCGAACGCAGCCGAGCGCGTGCAGTGGGTGACCGCTTACCGCCCCCAGCCGCGCCGCTGGGTGCGCGACCGTTCAGGGAACATGGGCGCGATCGTCGAGCGCATCGAAGCCGGTGATTTTCCGCCCGCGCTCGCAGCGCTGACCAGGGACCCCGGCCGCGTGCGCTCGGACGTCCGCGCCGCCCTGCTGCTCGCCGACCTGCGCCTCTCGTTCGGGGAAATTTCGGAAGCCGTATCCGCGCTCGGACCGCATGCGCGGGACGGAGCGGGCGATCCCATGGCCTCGGCGCTGCTCGCGCGCGCACACATGGCCGCTGGCCGCCTCGACGAAGCGGAGCGCGTGGTGAAGACCGCGGCCGGCAGCCATTCCGGGCACGTCGAAGTACTGCTGGCCCGGGCGGAGCTCGCGCGGCTGCAGGGAGACCCGGACGGCATCAGGCAGGCCGCGGCCCGGGTGCTCGCAGCGGAACCGCGAAACGCGGACGCGTGGTATGCGATCGGGCGCCTGGAAACCGAGCGCGAATACGTGAAAGCCGCGCGCGATGCGTTGAGCCGCGCGATCGCGCTGCAGCCGGACGGGGCCGGCTACCAGGGCGAGCTCGGAACGCTGGAATCGTTCGCCAACGACTTCGCCGCCGCGGCCCGCGCCTTCGAGGACGCCCTCGCGCAGCACCCCGACGACTACGTGGCATTGACGGGCCTGGGCGTGCTGCAGTTGAAGCGCGGCGAGACCGAGGCGGCGCTGCAGTCCTTTCTCAAGGCGGGCGTCATCGAGCCGCGCTACGCGCGCGCGTGGATGTTCAGCGGCGTGGTCTATTACCAGCTCGGCGACCGCGGCCGCGCGCTCGAAGCCTTCGAGAAGGCGGCGAGTCTCGACGAGAAGGACCCCCTGCCGCACCTCGTGACGAGCCTCGTACACTACGACGCGCTCGAGCTTGGCAGGGCGATCGAGACGGCACGCCGGGCCCAGGCGCGCCTGCGTTACCTGAAGTCGTTGAACCAGGTATT
>CAZQJF010000754.1:0-1898 GCA_964593735.1 uncultured Streptomycetaceae bacterium
CGCCGTAGAAGATCGAGTTCGCGCCGGCGAAGAAGCACAGCGCCTGGACCGCGTCGGACATCTGCTGCCGGCCGGCGGACAACCTCACCATCGCCTTCGGCATCGTGATACGCGCGCACGCGATGGTGCGCACGAACTCGAACGGGTCGAGCGCGTCGGTTCCGTGGAGCGGCGTGCCCTCCACTTGCACGAGGTTATTGATCGGCACCGATTCCGGATAGGGATCCATCCCGGCGAGTTGCGCGATCAACGCCGCACGGGTGCGCCGATCCTCCCCCATGCCGACGATACCGCCGCAGCAGACGTGGATGCCCGCCCGCCGCACCCGCTCCAGCGTCTCCAGCCGGTCGTCCTGGGTGCGGGTGCGGACGATAGCGCCGTAGAACCCGGGCGAAGTATCGATATTGTGGTTGTAGTAATCCAGGCCCGCCGACTTCAACTGCTCGGCCTGCCCTTCCTTCAGCAGGCCGAGGGTCGCGCAGGTCTCCAGTCCCAGCGCCCGCACGCCCTGCACCATTTCAATCACGCGCTCGAGATCCCGCTGGCGGGGACCGCGCCAGGCGGCTCCCATGCAGAATCGGGTGGCCCCGTTCGCCTGGGCCGTGCGCGCGGCAGCCACCACCTGCTCCGCCGACAGCAAAGCCTCGTTCTCGACACCGGTCTGGTAGCGGGCGGCCTGCGGACAATAGGCGCAATCCTCCGGGCAGCCGCCGGTTTTGACCGACAGCAGCGTCGAGAGCTGTACCGCGTTTGGATCGAAATGCTCCCGGTGGGCCCGGTGGGCGCGGTAGATCAGGTCGTTGAACGGCAGGCCGAACAGTGCCTCCACGTCGGACGCGCCCCACCGCGTAGCCGCTGCGGGGCGGTCAGCGGCCATGGCCGGACGTTCGTTAAGGTGTTTATCTGGCATGGCCGGTTCCCGGAAAGAGTAGTCGCACAGAAAATCGAGCGTTTTGAGCGGCTTGTATGGTTGCGGATCGTGGAAGTGTTGTCAAATTATGGGCATTTGTTCCTGAACAAATGCCCATCAAATGGGCAAGCCCAAGTAAGGATCAAGTATGGGTCCACGCGGAATTCAGGGTCGGCCGCCATTTTCCGTGTGGTCGCTGCTGCCCCATTCCTGTTTGCTGTGCGGGGCGGACGCAGATGAGGCCCAGATATGCGCGCCGTGCGACGCGGAGCTGCCGCGGCTGACGAGCAAGCGCTGCGCGGTGTGCGCCTTGCCGCTTGCCACCGGCGAGGTTTGCGGCGCGTGCCTCGACCGCCCGCCGCGATACGACCGCGTGATCGCGCCGTTCTCGTACCGGTTTCCCGTAGACGCGCTGATCCAGGCGTACAAGTACGGCGGGCGGCTCGCGCATGCGCGGTTCCTGGGCACGGCGCTCGCCTCCCTTGTGCCCCCCGACGTCGATGTCGTCGTGCCCATGCCGCTCGCCCCGCGGAGGCTGGCCGAGCGCGGCTACAACCAGGCATTGGAGATCGCGCGCCTGGTCACCTCTGCCACGGGTATCCCGCTCCTTGCACGCGCTTGCCGCAAGGTAGTGGAAACCCCGCCGCAGGCATCGCTGCCGTGGAAGGAGCGCGCGAAGAACGTGCGGCGCGCGTTCGTCTGCGATGCGGACCTGCGCGGCAAGCGAGTCGCGGTCGTGGATGACGTGCTCACTACCGGAGCGACGTTGAACGAGCTCGCCAGGGTCTTGCGCAGGGCAGGCGCCGTGGAAGTTGCGGGCTGGATCGTAGCGCGGACGCTGCCGCGCTAACTAACGCAGTTTCGGGTTTCGGGTTTCGGGTTTCGAGTTTCCAGTTTTACGCTCGAAATCCGCTTCGCAGGGCCGGAGCCGTTAACCTAAAAACCGCAGTTGACCCCTATGTGCAGTGCGTCAATTGCGGCAGATTTT
>CAZQJF010000755.1:0-1888 GCA_964593735.1 uncultured Streptomycetaceae bacterium
ACGAGCCGGTGTCCGCGCTCGACGTCTCGATCCAGGCGCAGATCATCAACCTGCTCGAAGCGCTGCAGGAAAAGTACCGGCTGACTTTCCTGTTCATCGCCCACGATCTCGCGGTCGTGCGCCACATCTCGGATCGCGTGATCGTGATGTACCTCGGCAAGGTGATGGAGGTGGCCGACCGCGATACGCTCTATGCCGAGCCGCTGCATCCGTACACGCAGGCATTGCTCGACGCGGTGCCGATACCGGACCCGGCGCTGGAGGCGCAGCGCGAGTATCGCGTGATCCCGGGGGAAGTGCCGAGCCCGCTCAACCCGCCGCGGGGCTGCGTGTTCCATACGCGCTGCCCGCTGGCGAGCGAAGAGTGTAAGATGAAAATTCCCGAGCTGCGCGAAGTCAGGCCGCGGCATTTTGCGGCGTGCATCAAGATCTGAAGGAGTGGTTCGTCTCTCGTCACTCGTTATTCGTGGCTGCATTCGCAAACGGCTGACGCCGCGCAAGCCGAGTAACGAGCAACGAGCCACCAATAAACAGCAGGAGGAGCCATGAAACGATATCTGGCATTGTTGCTGGGCGCCGCGGCGCTCGCGCATTTTTCCTTCATGGCGGCGGGCGCGCCGGCGGCCGATACCCCCAGGACCGGAGGCGTGCTCAAGTTCGCCGTCGGCGCGGAGCCGCCCAACTACGATTGCCACGCGCAGACCTCGTTCGCGTTCATCCACCCCGTGCGGCCGCACTACAACACGCTGCTCAAGTTCGACGCTCCGAAATACCCCGCGATCAAGGGCGACCTCGCCGAGTCGTGGTCCGTCGCGAAGAACGGCCTCACCTACACCTTCAAGCTGAGAAAGGGCGTCAAGTTCCACGACGGCTCGACGTTATCCTCGGAGGATCTCAAGGCGACCTACGAACGCCTTCGCAACCCGCCGGCGGGCGTGCGCTCGGTGCGTCAGGCGAGCTACGCCGATATCGCCGCCATCGAGACGCCCGATCCCCTGACGGTGGTGTTCAAGATGAAAAAGGCGAACGCTTCCATGCTCACCAATTTCGCGAGCCCGTGGGACTGCGTGTACAGCGCCGCCAAATTGAAGCAGGACCCGAAGTTTCCCGAGCGCAACATCATGGGCACCGGGCCGTTCACGTTGTCCGAGCACGTCGCGGGCTCGCACTGGACCGCCCGCAGGTTCGACGGCTATTTCGAGAAAGGCAAACCCTACCTCGCCGGCTATCTCGCGATCTTCATCGGGGGCGCCCCGATGGTGAACGCGCTCGCGGCGGGCGAAGTGCTCACCGAGTTCCGGGGGCACTCGCCGGCCGACCGGGACCGGCTGGTGAAGACGCTGGGCGAGAAGGCGGTGGTGCAGGAGACGCCGTGGGTGTGCTCGCTGGTGGTGACCTTCAATACCAAAAAGAAGCCGTTCGACGACGTGCGCGTGCGCCGGGCGCTGTCGCTGGGTATCGACCGCTGGGGCGGCGCGCAGGCGCTCTCCAGGGTCGCCCTGGTGCGGCACGTCGGCGGCATCCTGCGGCCGGGCTACGATCTCGCGGTCAGCGAGAAGGAGCTCGTCACTTATGCGGGTTTCTCCAGGGACATCGGCGCTTCGCGCACGGAGGCGAGGAAGCTCCTTCAGGCGGCGGGGGTGCCCAACCTCACGTTTACGCTCACCAACCGCAACATCGCGATGCCGTACACGCCGGTGGGCGTGTTTCTCATCGACCAGTGGCGCCAGATCGGGGTGAACGTCAAGCACGAGCAGCTCGAGACGCGGCTCTACCTGGCGGCGCAGCAGCGCGACAACCCGACCTACGACGCCGCCCTCGATTTCAACTGCGACTTCATGGACGAGCCCAACCTGCAACTGCAGAAATACCTGTCGCACGACCGCTC
>CAZQJF010000756.1:0-1882 GCA_964593735.1 uncultured Streptomycetaceae bacterium
CGGCGTGCTGCACGGCAACCGCACCTACCTGCTGCAGGACGAGAATGGCCAGATCGTCGAGACGCATTCCGTGTCCGCCGGATTGGATTATCCCGGGGTGGGACCGGAGCACGCATGGCTGAAGGACAGCGGCCGGGCCGAGTACGTGGCGGTAACCGATGAGGAAGCGATCGGTGCGTTTCACGATCTATGCAGGCTCGAAGGCATCATCCCGGCACTGGAATCGGCGCACGCGCTCGCATACGCGGCGAAGATCGCGCCGCGGATGAACAATGACCAGATCCTGCTCGTCAACCTTTCCGGCCGCGGCGACAAGGACATGCATACCGTAGCCGAGAAATCCGGGATAAAAATTTGACGAGTATGCGCAGCGGTGCTCACAGGGACGGCAGGCGCGGTCCGAACGTCGTGCGGGCCGGATTTCTTGGGATTCCTTCATTGGGCGATTGGCTCGCGCGGTCGCCTGCCCGAAATGTCCCGCATATCCGCCACCTTTGATTCCCTGAGGAATCAGGGCCGAAAGGCGCTGATTCCTTTCATTACCGCCGGCGACCCGGCGCCGGCACTGGCCGTGCCGCTGATGCTCGCGCTGGTGGAAGGCGGCGCCGACGTGATCGAGCTCGGCGTGCCGTTCTCCGATCCCATGGCCGACGGACCGGTGATCCAGCGCTCGAGCGAGCGGGCGCTCAGGCACGGGGTGTCATTGAAGCACGTGCTTGGATACGTCGCGGAATTCCGCAAGACCAACTGCACGACACCGGTGGTGGTGTTCGGCTATGCCAACCCGATAGAGGCGATGGGAATGGAGCGCTTTTCGGATGCCGTCAAGACGGCCGGCGCGGACGGCGTGCTGGTAGTCGATTACCCTCCGGAGGAGGCGCGAGACCTCGTCAGGATGCTGGATGCGCGCAGCGTCGACACGATTTTCCTGCTCGCGCCGACGACCACGGAGGCACGGATGAAGCAGGCTGCGGCGCTCGGCCGCGGGTATCTTTATTACGTGTCGTTGAAGGGCGTGACCGGCGCCGCGCACATCGACTTTGCCGACGTGGCGCGGCGCGTGAAGCGCATCAAGGAACTCGTTCGCCTGCCGGTAGGCGTCGGTTTCGGCATTCGCGATGCGACGACCGCCAAGGCGATCGCCGAAATTTCCGATGCGGTGGTAATCGGCAGCGCCCTCATCCAGGAACTCGAGAATGCGCCGCGGGACCAGGTGACGGCCCGGGCCATCCGCTTCCTCGCTCCCATACGAGCCGCGCTCGACAGCTTGTCCACAGTAAGAGCATGAGCTTCGGCGCGATCAAACTCGTTCATAACCCACCGTCCGGCGCCAAGCCGGACACTTTGCGCCGCCGACGCGATTCATGGCCGGTCGGTATCCTGGCTACAGAGGCGGCGCAATGAGCTGGCTCCAGAAGCTGCTGCCTCCGAAGATCAAGCGCGACGCCGGCGGGCCGAAAAAGGTCGTTCCGGAGGGTCTCTGGAGCAAATGTGAATCGTGCGAGGCAGTGCTTTATCGCGCGGACCTCGAGAAAAACCTCCACGTCTGTCCCAAGTGCTCCCATCACAATCGCGTCACTGCGCGCGAGCGGCTCGACATTCTGCTCGATCGCGAAGGCCGCTATGAGATCGGGGCGGAAGTGCTCCCCCTGGACACTCTCAAGTTCAAGGACATCCGCCGCTACAGCGAGCGGCTGGAGGAAGCGCGCAACGAAACTTCGGAGGAAGACGCGCTGGTTGTCATGCAGGGCAGCATCAAGGCCATCCCGGTAGTGACCGCTGCCTTCGAGTTCAGGTTTCTCGGCGGCTCGATGGGATCGGTGGTGGGCGAGCGCTTCGTGCGCGGCGTGAAGGCGTGCCTGGAACAGCGCCTGCCCTACAT